>NZ_JBSXOQ010000093.1:0-171582 GCF_056859495.1 Sphingobium sp. L-44
TTCGGATGGATGACCCGATGGCGCCGTCTGGTCCGCGACTACGAAAAGCGCATCGACGTCTCACAGGCGATGATCCTCGTCGCCATGGGTGGAAACCTACTACGCCGAAACGCTCATCCCTGATTTTCCAAACGGACTCTAATTCCAAGAGCAGTTCAGTCGTTTTGGTGTACCAACGTTCCAAAAAAATTAAGTGATGATCCGGCCACGCAATATATGATGGCCATGGCAGACAGAGAGGGCAACCCTTTGCAGGCAGGAAAGCTCTATAAAATAGACATTCCCGCAAAAATGCCGGTTAAGCAATTCTGGGCATTAACCGTGTATGACTTTTCTAATTTGAGTTTCATTTATAGTAATACGAACCGTACTACTCTTTCATCTTACGATCTAGATAAAATGAAAAAGAATTCAGATGGTAGCGTAACTATTTATGTCGGCCCTAAGGCGCCAAGCGGCTTGGAATCGAACTGGATTCCCACGGTCGGGAAAAGGCCTATTCCTGCAGTGCGCTTTTATGGTCCTACTCAAGATTTCAATAATAAGACATTTAAACTTCCTGATTTTGAATTGGTGAATTAGTTAAAAGAGATTGATTTTGCGATGTCTTGATAATAATTGAAATAATGATTTTATATGTATTTTTTTTGTTACATTGTATTTTAGGTGATGGAATATGTTAAATAACATCGGATATTTAATGTAACCATGATTAACGTTGGTAGATTTGGTGTATTGCATTGAAATAAATGATTGTTGATCGCCGATGAGAATGGTCCCCTTGCTTTGACGAGCGAGTCGGGTAATTGTGGCTCGCGCCGCGCACTTCGCCCTGAGTAGGGCCAGAACAATCGTCGCTTTCTTGGGCTTGGTGCTCTAAACCCCGCATTCGCGAATATTCCAGGCACAGCTATAATCTGAATGTCCGCTCCGGGCGCGGAAAACTCGCTGTCGAACGGCTTGGAACGGGACTGACCAGCCCCTCCCACCCCTCCGCTTCCGCTCCCCCTTAATCACCGCTATAGCCGCGCCATGGTCGCTGCGATCCTCTTGTCCGCGCTGGCGATGACGCTGATCGTCGGGGTGCGCTATCTGATTGCCAGTGGCGGTTTTGCGCTGGCGACAAGGCTGCGGCAGCCGGGCCTCTATCGCGGGCAGGGGCGGCAGATCGGAAGGGAGATTGGCTGGTCGCTGGCGTCCGCGGCCATCTATGGCATTCCCGCCGGTATCGTCGCCTGGGGCTGGCAGGCGCGGGGGTGGACGCGCATCTATGAGGATGTCGGCTACTATCCGCTCTGGTATCTGCCGGTGTCGGTGCTGCTCTATCTCGCCGCGCATGACACATGGTTCTACTGGACGCACCGGTGGATGCACGCGCCCCGGCTGTTCCGCATCGCCCATGCGGTGCATCATGCCAGCCGGCCCCCGACCGCCTGGGCGGCGATGAGCTTTCATCCGTGGGAGGCGCTGACCGGGGCGGTGGTGATCCCGGCTTTGGTCTTCCTGATCCCGATCCATGTCGGCGCGCTGGGCGTGGTGCTGTCGATCATGACGATCATGGGCGTGTCCAACCATATGGGGTGGGAGATGTTTCCGCGCTGGATGGTGCGCGGGCCGATCGGCCGCTGGCTGATCACCGCCAGCCATCATCAGCGGCATCATGAGCAATATCGGTGCAATTATGGCCTCTATTTTCGCGTCTGGGACCGGCTGTGCGGCACCGACCGGGGGCTGGGTGATTTCAGGCGTGATTTGAGGAAGGAACAGGCGTGATCGGTCGGGTGCTATTTGCGGTGGCGGCATTGGCAGGGCTGGCGGGGGCGGCGCCGCTGGACCTGGCCCAGCCGATCAGCATGACGGCCGAGGGGCTGCGATCGGCCAAGGGGCGCATCCTGATCTGCGTGGCGCGATCGGCCGATTATTTTCCCGATTGCAGCAAGGATCCGGACAAGCGCCACCTGATCGTGGCGACGACGGGCAATGCCATCCCGCTCGGCAATCTGGCGCCGGGCGACTATGCGATCGCGATCATCCATGACGAAAATGGCAATGGCAAGCTGGACACCTTTGCCGGCATTCCGCGCGAAGGGGTGGGCTTTTCGCGCAATCCGGTGCTGCGCTTTGGCGCGCCCAGCTTCCGGTCGGCCGAGTTCGTCGTGAGCGGCGCGCCGGTGCGGCAGGCGATCCGGCTCAAATATTTCCTGTAACGATGCGGGCGGCCGCGACCTTGTCGGCCAACTCTGGCAGGGGTGGGGGTGACGCCCCACATAAGGCGCTGTATGACGGCGGCGACTAACCGCATTGCAGGAGAATGAAGCGTGGCGACCCTGGGACTGAGCGAGGCCGACAAGGCGGCCGTGGAGGCGTTTCGCCAGGATGTGGTGGAGCCTTCGCGCACGAGCCTGGTGATCGTCGACTTCTGGGCCGAATGGTGCGGTCCGTGCAAGCAGCTGGCGCCGGTGATCGAGAAGGTGTGCGCCGACTATGCCAGCAAGGGCGTCAAGCTGGTGAAGGTGAATGTCGATGAAAATGGCTTCATCGCCAGCCAGTTCCGCGTCCAGTCGATCCCGACCGTCTATGCCGTGTTTCAGGGCCAGCCGGTCGCGGACCTGAGCCAGGCGCGGACCGAAGGGCAGTTGAAGCAGTATCTCGACCAGTTGCTGAGCCAGTTGCCGATCGAATCGGACGAGAAGGCGCAGGCGGAAGAGATTGCGCCGCTGATCGCGATGGGCGAGGAGATGCTGGCTGGCGGCGA
Source organism: Sphingobium sp. L-44 (assembly GCF_056859495.1). NCBI lineage: Bacteria > Pseudomonadati > Pseudomonadota > Alphaproteobacteria > Sphingomonadales > Sphingobiaceae > Sphingobium > Sphingobium sp. L-44. The sequence continues at coordinate 2,756 of NZ_JBSXOQ010000093.1, forward strand.
GGCGGAGCGCGCCTTGTCGGTGTTCCAGCAGATTGCCGACATCGCCCCCGACAATGCCGAAGTGCTGAGCGGCCTGTTGCGCGCGCTGGTGGCGCTGGGGCAACTGGACGAGGCCGATGCGCTGCTCGCCGAACTGCCCGCCGAGATGCAGAAGGACCAGGCGATCGAGCGCGCCAAGGCGGCGCTGGCGCTGGCCCGCAATGCCAAGCCCGTGGCCGACCTGTCGGGGGTCGAGGCGCGGCTGGCGGCCGATGCCGACGATCATGAAGCGCGCTTCGAGCTGGCGACCGGGCTGATGGGCAATGGCGACCGCGACGGCGCGGCCGAGCAGCTGCTGGAGATCGTGCGCCGCGACCGGGCCTGGAATGATGGCGCCGCGCGCACCCAGCTTCTGACCCTGTTCGAGGCGGTCGGGCTGGAAGATCCGTGGGTGTCGGCGCAGCGCCGCAAGCTGTCGCAGATCCTGTTTTCGTAAAGGATCGGTGAGCCGGTGAATCGCGCGCGCATCTCGATCTTTCCGCTGTCCGGCGCGCTGCTGCTGCCGGGTATGGAGCTGCCGCTGCATATCTTCGAGCCGCGCTATCGGGCGTTGGTGCAGGATGCGTCCGCGCGCGACCGGCGCATCGGCATGATCCAGCCGCGCAGCGAGGGGCAGAAGCCGGCGCTGTTCGACGTCGGCTGCCTGGGGCGGATCAGCCATATCGAGGCGCTGGACGATGGCCGGTTCAACATCATCCTGACCGGGCTCGCCCGGTTCCGGCTGGTGCGTGAGCTGGAGGTGTCGACGCTGTTCCGCCAGATCGAGGCGGAGGTGGAGCAGGCGCCCGAGGATGAGGTGCTGCATCTGGTCGAGCGGGCGGCGCTAGAGCAGGAATCGCGCCGCTTTGCCGATGCGCTGGGCTATGCGGTCGACTGGACGGCGGTGTCGCGGCTGGACGACATGGCGCTGGTCAACGGCATCGCCCAGATCGCGCCGTTCGACCCGGCGGCCAAGCAGACGCTGCTGGAGGCGGACACGCTGAGCGAGCGGGCCGACCGGATCATCCAGTTGATGCAGATTGTCGGCCGCGCCGAGCGCGACGGCGGCGCGACGATGCAATGAGCGAGATTATGAGCGAAGAGACGGCCCCGATCGATCCCTGGCTGCTGGCCAAGCTGGTCTGCCCGGTGACGCGCACGCCGCTGCGCTGGGACGGCGCGCGCCAGGCGCTGGTGTCGGACGCGGCGGGCCTCGCCTATCCGGTGCGCGACGGCGTGCCGGTGCTGATCGTGCGGGAAGCGATCGCGCTTTCCTGACCGGGCGCGGTCGGTGTCGGCCTAACCCTGTCCGCCGAGCAGCTGATATTTGAGGCCCATGGCCTGGGCGAGGTTGCGCAGCCGGCGTTCGACCGCTTCGCCGTAGAGATCGGCATCCTCGTCGCGCAGATGGAGGTCGATGCGGTCGCCATGCCGCTCCAGATAGGAAATGACGAGCGGGCCTTCGACGCCGCCCGACAGGCGCTGGGCCAGGCGGATGGCGAGGCCCCAGAGGGCGGCGCGGCGCAGTGCGTCGGGGCTCGCCATGCGGTCGAGGTTGGGCAGCGTGCCGACATCGCCGCCGAAATGGGTGTGCAGCGCCTGGCCCAGCATCGCGCGCTCGGCAGCGGTGATGCCGACCCAATTGCTGTGCAGGGCGATTTCGACGCCGCGCTCGGCGCGGAAATCGGGATTGGCGCGCCAGCTGACATCGGCCAGCAAACAGGCGGCGCGGCGGATACGGTGGGCATCCTTGTCATCGTCGGGGAAGAGCGGCGCGATCCAGCGGTCGATACGGTCGCCATGGCCGCGGAAGCGGGCCTGGGCCTCGCCCTCCGCCTCGGCCGCGACCAGCAGCGGGTCATGGGCGCGGATATCGTCGGGCAGATTTTCGTAGAGCAGCCCTTCGCGCAGGCCATAGGCCGACACGATCATCCGGCTCGACTTGAGCTGGCGCACGACCACCGACAGCAGCGCGGCGGCATCCGGCAGGGTCGGCACGCGCGATCCGGTCATGGCCGGGATCTGCTTCAGCCGGCCCTTGTCGACATGGGAGATGATGCGGGTAAGCTGTTCGGCACGGGCGGCGCTCATCTCATATTGATGCACCACCGGCAGCGGGAAATGGGTGAGCTGCATGTCGAAGCGGGCGAGCGAGCGCCAGGAGCCGCCGACAAGATAGAAGGGCAGGTCCGGTTCCGCCTGCCAGCCGGCCTTTTCCAGCATCTTGGCAACGCAGCGATCAAGCGCACGTGGCCCCTTGGCCCGGATCTGCGGCAGGCGCAGCACGCCCAGCGGCAGCGAGATGGTCTGTTCGACCGCGCCCTTGCGCACGCGGGCCAGTTCCAGGCTGCCGCCGCCCAGGTCGCCGACAATGCCGTCGGCATCGGGAATGCCCGACAAGACGCCCATGGCAGCGCCGATCGCCTCCTGCGCGCCCGACAGCAGTTCGACGGTCAGGCCCATCGCCTTGGCGCGGCTGATGAACTCGGCGCCATTGGTGGCGTCGCGCACGGCGGCCGTCGCCACGCAGCGTATGTCGGTGACGCGCATGTCGCGGCACAGATGGGCAAAGCGGCCGATGGCACGCAGGCCGCGCTCCATCGCTTCCGGTTCGATCGCACCGGTCTTGGCCAGCGAGGCACCCAGGCCCGCCATCACCTTTTCATTGAACAGGATGAAGGGGATGCGGCGCGGCCCGTCATAGACGACCAGGCGGACGCTGTTGGAGCCGATGTCGATGATCGCCGAGCGCGCCGTGGCGGGTTCGGGCGAGGTCGCCATGGTCTCCGCCATGGCGCGCACGCGGCTGAGCATCGAGTTCATCGCGCGATCAGGCCCGGCCACGCAGGCGCAGGGTCGGCACCGCGCCATGCTCCTGCGCTGCGCCGCGCCCGGACAGCGACGGGTTGGTCATGAAATAACGGTGCAGGTTGAACGGCCGGTCGCCCGGCTCCAGCCGGGTATAATGGCCGTCGCGATCCAGCACCCAGCTCTGTTCGGTGTCGATCAGATTGGCGACCATCACCTGGTCCAGAATCTGGTCATGGACGGTCGGATTTTCGACCGGTGCCAGAAATTCGACGCGGCGGTCGAAGTTGCGCGGCATCCAGTCGGCCGAGCTGATATAGACCTTCGCGCCATTATTGGGCAGCGCCTTGCCATTGCCGAAGACGGTGATGCGGCTATGTTCCAGGAAACGGCCGACGACCGACTTCACCCGGATATTTTCCGACATGCCCGGAACGCCCGGCCGCAGGCAGCAGATGCCGCGCACGATCAGGTCGATCTGCACCCCGGCATTGCTGGCGGCATAGAGCTTCTCGATGATCGCCGGGTCGACCAGGCTGTTCATCTTGGCCCAGATGGTGCCGGGGCGGCCGGCGCGGACATGGTCGATCTCCGCATCGATGCAGGCGCACAGCGTGTCGCGCAGGTCGCGGGGCGACATGACCAGCTTTTCCAGCCGCTGCGGCTCGACATAGCCGGTGATGTAGTTGAACAAAGCGGCGGCATCGCGGCTATAGGCCGGATCGGCGGTGAAGAAGCTGAGATCGGTATAGATGCGCGCGGTGATCGGGTGGTAGTTGCCGGTGCCGAAATGGCAGTAGCTGCGGAACTGGTCGCCCTCGCGCCGCACCACCATCGACACCTTGGCATGGGTCTTCCAGTCGATGAAGCCATAGACGACCTGGACGCCCGCGCGTTCCAGCGCGTCGGCCCACATCAGATTCTGTTCCTCGTCGAAACGCGCCTTCAGTTCGACCACGGCGGTCACCGACTTGCCGGCCTCGGCCGCGTCGATCAGGGCGCGGATGATCGCCGACTGCTTGCCCGCACGATAGAGGGTCTGCTTGATCGCGACCACATCCGGGTCGGACGCGGCCTGTTTCAGGAAGGAGATGACGACGTCGAACGCCTCATAGGGATGATGGACGACGATGTCCTTGGCGCGGATCGCGGCGAAACAGTCGCCGCCATATTCGCGGATGCGCTCGGGGAAGCGCGGCGCATAGGGTTCGAACTTGAGGTCGGGGCGGTCGGCATCGACGATGCCGCTAAGGTCACCGATGCCGATGAAGCCCTCCACCTCAACCACGATCGCCTCATGGCCCTGGAGCATGTCCTGGAGCATTTCCTCGACCGGTTCGGGGATGCGTTCCTCTATCTCCATGCGGATCACGCGGCCGCGGCGGCGGCGCTTGATGGCGCTGCGGAAATAGCGGACCAGATCCTCCGCCTCTTCCTCGATCTCGATGTCGCTGTCACGAATGATGCGGAACACGCCGCTGTTGCGGACGCGATAGCCGGGGAAGAGATCGGCCGAGAAGCGGCGGATCACCGCCTCCAGCGCCATGTAGCGCATCGGTTCGCCCGGAATGCGCACGAAGCGGGCGAGCGAGGAGGGGATCATCACCAGTTCGCGGATCGGCTGCTTGTCCGACAGACGCTCCAGATCGAAGACGATCGACAGCCCCTGATTGGGGATGAAGGGGAAGGGATGTGCCGGGTCCAGCGCCTGGGGCGTCAGGATCGGGAAGATCTGGGTCAGGAAATGCTCGCGCAGCCATTGGGCGCAGCCGACATCCATTTCCGCGGACGGACCGATCACCTCGATCCCGACCTGCACCAGCTCGCCATGCAGCGCGCCCCAGACCTTCTGCTGGGCGCGCATCAGGCTGGCCGTGGTTTCGGTGATCGCGCCGAGCTGCTGCGCCGGGGTCAGGCCATCGGCCGACCGCAGATCGACATCCTGCAATTGCTGCCCCTTGAGCCCGGCAACGCGAACGGAGAAGAATTCGTCGAGATTGGCGCCCGAAATCGACAGGAAGCGGAGCCGTTCGAGCAGTGGGTGGGCCCGGTTCATCGCCTCTTCCAGCACCCGCTGGTTGAAGGCCAGCCAGGAAAGCTCGCGGTTGAAATAGCGCTCGCCCGCGGGCGAAAGGCTGGCGATGGGATCGGCTTCGGCCACGGATTACTCGCGCTGGTCGTTGGTGGGATCGGGCGGGACTATAGGCAAGATTCCTGCAGATTGCAGGGCCTCTTTCGCCAGTGCGACCGAAATCTTACGTCCAGATGACAGCGATGCCTCATCCAGCAGCGCCGTCACCGCCGCAATCGCGCCATAGCTGCGCTCGATCCGCCGGAGCAGCCAGGGGGCAAGGTCCGGCGCGAAGCTGGCGCCCGACGCGCCCAGCCGCCGCTCGATCAGCGCCAGCGCCAGCGCCTCGTCCGGCTCCTCGATCGCGACATGGGGCGATCCGGCCAGCCGCGATCGCAGGTCGGGCAGCGCCACCGTCCAGCGCAGTGGGGACGTGCGGCCGATCATCAGCAGCGGGCGATGCTCGGTCTGCGCCTCGTTCCAGGCATGGAACAGCATATGCTCGTCCTGCCCCTCGGCATCGTCGATCACGCTGCCGCCGCTCATCGCCACGAACTGGCGGCCCAACGCCGAACGGCCCGACAAGGGCGGGCCGGTCAGCACGGTCACGGACACAGGCCAGTCGCGCCAGCGTTCCAGATGGGCAACGGCCAGTTGATTGGCCTCGCTCACCAGAAACTCCTCGCCCTGGCCCTGCCATTCGAAAGGCAGGCTGATCTGGCTCATGGCTGTCCTGCGGGCGCCTGCCGGCGCGAGATGCGCATGGTGTTGCCCGATACCGCCACGCTGTAGCCGCGGGCCTGCAATCCGGTGCGCAGCGTTTCGGCCGTGCCCTCGAAGCTGACCTGCATCACCGACGTGCCGCCCAGCGCCAGGCTGCTGGTCGCGGCTGAGCGGACGCCCGGAATGCTGCGCAAGGCCGATTCGCCGGCGGTGACCGATCCGACGTCGGGCGTGTCGAATTGGATCGCGAAGCTGGCAACGCTGGCGCCTGCGGTGGGCAGCGGCATGTCGACCGCGTCGATCGGCGCCTCGGTCGCATTCTCGATCGCCAGCGCGCTGGGATCGACCGGTTCCTCGATGATCAGTGACGGATCGGGCCGCAGGCGGCCGTCATTGAGCGCGCGGATATAGAGTTCGTCGATCCGGCGCGCGCCTTCGTCCAGCATCTGCGGGATGCCGCTGTCGTTCGAGGCACGCAGCGCGAAGCTGCCGATCAGGCTGTTGTCGGGGCCATAGCGGGCGGTGAAATTGGCCGTCACCGGGCCGCCGGGCCATTGCCGGTCGAGCCGCACCATCGGGATCACCACGTCGGCCGCGCCATATTGGTCGAGCAGCACGCGCCACCACAGGCGGCCGCGCCGTCCGGTCTGGCCGGCGTTGAGCAATACCGGGTCGGCGACCGAGCCCGCGACCCGGACATAGTCGATCGCGCTGTCGCCGGTGCGATAACGCGCCCAGGCCTTCTGCCATTCATTGACCCGTTCATAGGATACGGCGGAGCCGCCATCCCACAGGACCGGGATCACCAGCAGCGGCGGCGAGCGCATCACATTGCCGGAAACGCCCAGCAACTGGCCGGTACGCGCGCGGTCGAACAAGATGCCGAGCGTCGCGACATAGCGACCGGGGCCGGCCTGTTCATATTCGACCTCGATGCCCGAGATCATGGCTTCGAGCTGCGAATCGGACAGGCTGGGCACGCCGGTGCCGCCATGGGTGCGGGTCCACAGCATCTTCCAGGCCTGACGCTGGGCCAGCCGCCAGCCGGCATAGCGGGCCGCATCGGCGCTGCCGGCCTGGACGTCGACCTTCACGCCGCGCACCTCATAATCGCCGCCGCTGGCGATCGGCGGGACGCCGCGTTCGCCCTCCATCTGGGCGAACAGCGCCGCGCCGACCAGGCCGATTCCCACCGCGCCGGCGATCTGCGCCGGCCGGGACAGGGCATGGAGAGCAAGCGCTGGCGGAAACGACAGGCGACGAAGAGTCTTGGCAAGGATCACGGGCGTCCTTTTGGCGAGATTTGCCCCGCATGCCAAGCGCCAACCCATCCAGCCTTCCGTTTTCGGCTCTATTGTTCTAGGGCGCTGGCCCATGAGCGACAACGAATCCTACAGCTACGCCAAGGCTGGCGTCGACATCGCCGCGGGCAACGCCCTTGTCCGTGCCATCGCCCCCCTGGCCAAGGCCACCCGACGCCCCGGCGCGGACGCCGAACTGGGCGGTTTCGGCGGCTTTTTCGACCTGAAGGCGGCGGGCTATGACGACCCGTTGCTGGTCGCGGCCAATGATGGCGTCGGCACCAAGCTGAAGCTGGCGATCGACCATGACCGCCATGACGGCGTGGGCATCGACCTCGTTGCCATGTGCGCCAACGATCTGATCGTGCAGGGCGCCGAGCCGCTCTTCTTCCTCGACTATTATGCCACCGGCAAGCTGGAGTCGGGCGTTGCCGAGCGCGTCATCGCCGGCATCGCCGAGGGCTGCCGCCAGGCCGGCTGCGCGCTGATCGGCGGCGAGACCGCCGAAATGCCCGGCATGTACAGCGACGGCGACTATGACCTGGCCGGCTTCTGCGTCGGCGCGGTGGAGCGCTCCAAGGCGCTGACCGGCAACAAGGTGAAGGCCGGCGACGTCCTCATCGGCCTCGCCTCCTCGGGCGTCCACTCCAACGGCTTCTCGCTGGTTCGCCGCCTCGCCGCCGACAAGGGCTGGAAGCTCGATCGCCCGGCGCTGTTCGACAATGAAGTGCTGCTGATCGACGCGCTGATGGCGCCGACCAAGATCTACGTGAAGAGCCTGCTGCCGTTGGTCCGCGCCGGCATGATCAATGCGCTCGCCCACATCACCGGCGGCGGCCTGCTGGAAAATATCCCGCGCGTCTTGCCCGAAGGCACCCATGCCATCGTCGATGCCGACGCCTGGGAACAGCCGCGCCTGATGGCCTTCCTCCAGGCGCAGGGCAATATCGAGCCCGAAGAGATGGCGCGCACCTTCAACTGCGGCATCGGCATGATCCTGGCGGTGGACGAGGCGCATGTCGCCGGCGTCACCCAGGCGCTGGAGGATGCGGGCGAAACCGTGTTCCGCGTCGGCACCGTCAGCGAAGGCGACAAGGGCTGCACCGTCAAGGGCAGCGCTGAAACCTGGAGCGCCAAGGCCGACTGGTTGGCCACGCATCTGGGCTGACAAGCACCACCAATCCCCCTCCCGCCTGCGGGAGGGGTTAGGGGAGGGTTTTCCAAGGGATCGCCTTTAAGACAGGCCCTCCCCCGGCCCCTCCCGCCAGCGGGAGGGGAGACCCCATGACCAAAGCAAAGATCGGCGTCCTGATTTCGGGCCGTGGCTCGAACATGGCGGCCCTGCTCTATGCGGCGAAGGCGCAGGACTGTCCGTTCGAGATCGTGCTGGTCGCCGCCAATGATCCGGACGCGCCCGGCCTGGCGCTTGCTGCAGCCGAAGGCATCGCCACCTTCGGCCAGAGCCACAAGGGCATGAAGCGCGCGGAGTTCGACGCGGTGATCGACGCGCAGCTGCGTACCGCGGGCGTCCAATATGTCGCACTTGCCGGCTATATGCGGCTTCTGTCGCCCGAGTTCGTGTCCGGCTGGGAAGACAGGATGCTCAACATCCATCCCAGCCTGCTGCCCAAGTACAAGGGCCTCGACACCCATCAGCGCGCGATCGACGCGGGCGACAGCCATGCCGGCTGTTCGGTCCATATCGTCACCGCCGAGCTGGACGATGGCCCGGTGCTGGGCCAGACCCCGGTGGCGATCCTGCCCGGCGACACGGCCGACAGTCTGGCCGGGCGCATCCTGATCGCCGAACATCAACTCTATTCGCGCACGCTCGCCGATTTCGTCACCCGCGAGCGTCAGCCCGACTGGCTGCTGAACAAGGTGCGCGAGGCCGCGTTGGCGCTGCCGCAGGCGGACGAGATCGTGTCGCACGGCATGCCCTGCTTCGGCATCGTCAAGGGCAAGAAATTCGCCTATTTTACGCGCGACCATCATGGCGACGGCATCATCGCCGTGCTGGTGAAGACCACCGCGCCGGAGGAGCAGGCGACCCTGATCGAAGCCGACCCGGCCCGCTATTATCGCCCCGCCTATTTCGGCAATGACTGGGTCGGCATCCGCCTCGACCTGGGCGATACCGACTGGGACCATATCGGCGAGCGGCTCCATGCCAGCTGGCGCCAGATTGCGCCGAAGAAGCTGCTGGGCCTGATGGATATCGCCGACCAGTTCTGACCATCTGCTCGATGGGCCGAACAAATATGCAGGATGAGTTGTGATCTTCCTGCGTCGGGCCGATGCTGGACATTGTCCGGAAACATTGTGCTGTATTTACAGTATATTGCCTGGAAATTATTGTGCCGGGCCATGGATGCCCGTGCGCCGGCACGGGGGCTGGTCGATCTTCGGACGGCCGTTTCGACAGGGATTTGCATAATGAAATCGACGATGGTCCGATCGAGCATCGCGCTGCTTGCCATGGGCGCAGCTGCGCAGGTGGCAGTCAAGGCGCAGGATCTCAGCAGTTCGCGCCAGTCGGTGGGGCAGCCGAGCAAGGACCGGGTCGTCATCGGCCTGGGCGCGGCGGTGACGCCGGTCTATCAGGGCGCCGACGATTATCGCGTGCTGCCGCTGCCGGCGATCGACATTGTCGAGGGGCGCTTCTTTGCCAATTTCCGCAATGGCGTCGGCCTCAACCTGGTCGATGAGCGGGCGCTGACCATCGGTGCGGGCGTCACGCCGATGCCCGGCTATCGGCGGCGCGACGTGCCCACGGGCGTCGATCGGCTGTCCTGGGGCGTGGGCGGGCGCGTGTTCGCCAATCTGACCGGCGGCGGCGTGGTGGCGACGCTGGGGGCGACGCAGGGCATTACCGGCAGCACCGGCGGCTTCATTGCTGACGCCAGCCTCTCCTATCCGGTCATCCTCAATCCGAAGGTCATCATCACCCCCTCTATCGCCACCAGCTTTGCCGACGGCAAGCATATGGACGGCTATTTCGGGGTGAATGCGCGCGAGGCGGCAGCATCCGGGCTGGACCAATATCGCGGCAAGGCAGGGTTCAAGGATGTCTCGGCGCTGCTCAACATCGTCTATCGGCTCGACAGTCGCTGGAGCGTGACCGGATCGGTCGGGGCGACCAGCCTGCTCGGCCGGGTCAAGGACAGCCCGCTGGTCGAGCATGCGACGCGGCCGACCGGCTTTCTGGCGCTCGCCTACCGGTTCTGAACCAGGCGATCGGCGGCGGGTTTAGCTGCCGACCGTCAGTTCCTCATAGCAGGCCTGCGCCTCGGGCGCGGGGCCGCGCCGGGTGGGCAGCTGGATCACGCGGACGACGCGGACGCCGGCGGCGTGGGGAAAGGTGATGAGGTCGCCGGCGCGCACTGGCGCATGGGACCGGTCGATGCGCCGGCCGTTGAGGCGAATATGGCCGTCCTCGGCCAGCTTCTGCGCGGTCGATCGGCTTTTCGACAGGCGCGCGAACCACAGATATTTATCGATGCGCAGGGACGGGCCGACGCCCGTCCCCGGCATTGTCATGGCCCCCTTGGGGTCAGCCATTGCGCCCCAGCAGTTCGGCCAGGCCGGCGAAGGCATGGTTGCTGGTGGCGGCCTTGTGGCTGGCGGGGGTAGCGCGCGGCGCGCGATTATCGTCGCGGTCGCCACCCTTGCGCGGGCCGCGATCGCCGCCCTTGCCGCCACGGTTTTCACCGCGAGTGTCGCCCTTGCCGGCAAACTTGCCTTCGGGGCGCTGCTGCTGGTCGCGGCGGGGACCGCGCGGGCCACGATCGCCCTGCGGGCGGCCCTTCTGCCGGCCCTTGAACACCCAGTTGGCGCCGGTGGCGGCCACGGGCGCTTCGGCCGGGGTTTCGGTTGCCGCTTCGGCAGGCGTCTCCGCGTCCGCTTCGACGGGGGCCTCGGCAACGGCTTCCGCTGCGGCTTCAGGCGCAGCGTGGGTTGCATCGACCACGTCCGTGCCTGCCACGGCGGGCGCGGCTTCGGCCGGCGCCTCGGCGACGGGCGCCGGGGTCGGCACCGGATCGATCGGGCGGAATCCGGCGGCGCGCATCAGCTGCAGGAACGCCTCTTCGCTGAGGCCCAGCGACACGATCTGCGGGCTGAGCGCGCTGAACGGCTCGTTCTTCGCGATCGTTTCATGCGCGGTGCGGGCCATGCGCTCGGCCATGTCGATGCGCAGCATCTGCGGACCGAAGCTGCGGAAGCCGGCGATGCGGGCGCCCATTTCCTGCACCTTGTCGCCGGTCGGGATCAGGGTCAGGCCCGGCTGGGGCAGCGGCAGGCAGGGCTTGCCGATGCGCGCCGCCTGCAGCGCCGCACGCCAGCGCGCCGCGCCCGGCTTCAACAGGCCGGGGTGATAGAGGTCGAGCACGCCGATATTGATGCCGGCGCGGCGCAGCAGATGGCGCTGATCCTTGTCGAGATGGCCGAGCGCCGAATCTAGGTCGAGTCGCGGCGCGACGCCACCGGCATCGGCCAGCTGCGCGAAGACCGCGCGGACGACGGCGGGCACGGCCGGATCGGCAGCGCTTTCGCTCATCTTGACCAGCGGCAGCAGATGCTTCTGCTTCTGCGCCTCGAACCAGGTCGCCAGACGGGTGGTCACCTGCTTCTGCACATCCGGGCCCAGCGCGGCGAGCGCGCGATCGAGCCGGATTTCAGGCGCGAGCAGGCCTGCGCCCGCCATCAGCGTTGCGACCGGGGTTCCCTGCCAGGCGATGCCCGGCGTCTGTCCCGCATCGTCCATGAGCGCGAAATCCGTATCCGCAGCGCTCATCAATTCGTCAGCCTTCACTCGTAATACCTTTCCAAGGCGCCTTTCCGCCGCCGCCAGCAACAGCTTTCTGTCCTGGAGTCGCGTAGCGGGATCGACTGAGAAACGAAATCCGTCAAGTCGCCCGATCGTCTCGCCATCGACGCAGACCGTCCCATCCGGGTCGACCGTGACCGGCAGATTGCTCGCATTCTGTCCGATGTCCCTTAGCAGAACTGAGGTGCGTCGGTCCACGAAACGCTGCGTCAGGGCCGCATGCAGCGCATCGGACAGTTTTTCTTCAAGTGTCCGAGTGCGTTCCGCCATCTCCACCGGATTGGCGAGCCAGTCGGGGCGATGGGCGATATAGGACCAGGTGCGCGCGGCGGCGATCCGGCCCGATAATGTGTCGATATCGCCCTGGACCGAATCGAGGCGGGCAATCTGCTGGGCGAACCAGTCGCGCGGGATATGGCCGCCAAAGCCGGAGCCATTGCCGGCGATGAAGCGCCAGATGCGCGCCACGGTGCGGGCATGATGCTCCGCGCCCAGCTTCTGGAAATCGGGCAGGCCACAGGCGGCCCAGAGCCGTTCGACATCGCGCTTGGAGCGGACACGGGCTTGGACCTCCGGATCTTCGGCCATGCGGTGCAGCACGGCCAGGTCGACCGCCTGCGGCGCTGCACGCAGTTCCGGGCGATCGGGCCGGGCCTCCAGATCGATGATGAGATGATCGATGCTGTCGGTGCGCGGTGCGCCGTCGCGCCAGAAAAGCTGGTCGACGGACGGAAAGCGATGCGCCTCGATCGCCTCTATCTCTTCCGGCGTGAAGGCGGCATCGCCATCCTCTGACCCCAGGCTGCCGAAGGTGCCGTCCTTGTGATGGCGCCCGGCGCGGCCGGCGATCTGGGCCATTTCGGCGACCGTCAGGCGGCGCGAACGGCGACCGTCAAACTTGCGCAGCGAGGCGAAGGCGACATGGGCGACGTCGAGGTTGAGGCCCATGCCGATCGCGTCGGTTGCGACCAGATAATCGACGTCGCCATTGAGGAACATCTGTACCTGGGCGTTGCGGGTGCGGGGCGAGAGCGCGCCCATCACCACCGCCGCACCGCCCCGGAAGCGGCGCAGCATTTCCGCCACGGCATAGACTTCCTCGGCCGAGAAGGCGACGATGGCGGAGCGGCGCGGCAGGCGCGACAGCTTCTTGGCGCCAGCATAGGAGAGCGTGGAGAAGCGCGGCCGGCCGATGATCTCGACCTCCGGGACCAGGCTCTTGACCGTCTTCGCGATGCTGGCGGAGCCCAGGATCATCGTTTCTTCGCGGCCGCGGGCGCGAAGGATGCGGTCGGTGAAGATATGGCCGCGCTCGGGATCGGCGCCCAGTTGCGCCTCATCCAGCGCGACAAAGGCGAAATCGCTGAGGCCGCCGGTCATCGCGGCGGCTTCCCTGCCGCCACTGATGGGCATGGATTCGGCGGTGCAGAGGAAATAGCGCGCGCCCGGCGGCACGATCTTTTCCTCGCCGGTGATGAGGGCGACCTGCTGCGCGCCCTTGATCGCGACGACGCGGTCATAGACTTCGCGCGCCAGCAGGCGCAGCGGAAAGCCCATCATGCCGCTCGAATGGCCGCACATGCGCTCGACGGCGAGATGGGTCTTGCCGGTATTGGTGGGGCCCAGCACAGCGGTGACGGGCGAACGGGCGAACTGGGCCATGATGGGGCCTATGTCGTGCAGGATGGCGGGCAGGGCAAGGACTTTGCGCGATCGGGCCGATGTTCCGTTGGTTAACGGGACTCTGCCCGGCCATGGGCACGTTTCGTCGCAGCGGCGCGGGTCATGGCGGCGTCTTAAATTGACTTTAACCCTGCGCGTTCACAAGGGTGCGGTCCGACGCATGGCGCGGGGACCATTGCGTTGGCGATGCGATAAAAAGCACCCCGGGGGTTGCGGCTTTTGTTCCAGGATAATCAGTCGGGTTTTCAGCAGGGTGGCGCGTCCATGTCGCTATGGCTGGCGGACAGCCTGCAGCGACCGGCGGCGCCGCGCGACTGGCGCACGCGCCTGCGCGACTGGGCGGAGGACGTCAATCTGGTCCCGGACCTGGGGCAGAATGTCGGCAGCCTTACCTGGTTCCGCGGCCTTGCCACCTGTTTTGGCCTGTGCGCCACCGCCCTCTATCTCTCGCCCGGTTTCCAGCCGGTGCCCGGCGCGCCCGAACCCCTGCTGACGCCAGCCCAATATGACGAGGTGCGCAGCCAGATGATCACGCCGCTGGCGCTGGGCGCGGACAGTGGCCGGCGGATGGGCGCGACCGATGCGGTGCAACCGCTCAAGGAAACGCCCGAGCGCCCGCAGATCGAACTCAATGCCCAGATCGGCAGCAGCGACACGCTGGCCCGCGCCTTGTCGCGTGCCGGGGTCAGCAGCGGCGATGTCGCGACTGTGACCAGCATGGTCGGCGGCGATATCGGCGCGGGGGTGAAGCCGGGCACCCGGCTCGACATCATCCTGGGCCGTCGTGCCAGCCGCACATCGCCCCGGCCGCTCGACAAGCTCAATTTCCGCGCGCGGCTCGACCTGGCGGTCGAACTCAACCGGGTCGGCGGCGTGCTGCAGGTGACGCGCGTGCCCATTCGCGTCGACAACACCCCGCTGCGCATCCAGGGCGTGGTCGGCGACAGCATCTATCGTTCGGCCCGCGCCGCCGGCGCGCCGCCCAAGGCGGTGCAGGCCTTCCTGCGGGTGATCGCCAAGCAGGTCGATCTGGGATCGATCGGCGCAGGCGACCGCTATGACATCATCACCGAATATCATCGCGCCGAAACCGGCGATGTCGAGGTGGGCGAGCTGCTCTATGCCGGTTTCCGCCGGGCGCGGGGCAAGGCGGTCGACATGCTGAAATGGACCAGCGAGGGCCGCACCGAATGGTTCGAGGCATCGGGCGTGGGCGAAAAACGCGGCGTGCTGGGCGCGCCGGTTGACGGCGCTCGCATGACGTCGGGCTTCGGGATGCGCCGCCATCCGATCCTGGGCTATACCCGCATGCATGCCGGCATCGATTTCGGCGCACGCTACGGATCGCCCATCTATGCCGTGACCGACGGCGTGATCGCCTTTGCCGGCCGCCATGGTGGCCATGGCAATTATGTCCGTGTTTCCCATGGCGGGGGCCTCGCCACCGGCTATGCCCATATGAGCCGGATCGCGGCGGTGCCGGGCCAGCGGGTGCGGCGCGGCCAGGTGATCGGCTATGTCGGCTCCAGCGGCCTGTCGACCGGTCCGCATCTTCATTATGAGCTGTATCGCAATGGGCAGGTGATCAATCCGCTGTCGGTGAAGTTCACCACGACGGCGCAGCTGACCGGCAGCAATCTGGCCGCCTTCCGCACGCGCCTTGCCCAGCTCAAGGGGCTGAAGGTCGGCACGCATGAGGTGGCGGCGGCCGCGCCGACCGTTGGCGCACCGGCTGCTGCGGGGAAATAAGCGGCTTTGCGGCGCTGGCTCGCTCGGCTAACGAGCGGGCATGACATCCTCCGATCCCGCCACCATCACCGCGATCCTGCTGGCAGGCGCGCGGCCGATCGCCGATCCGCTCGCCACCGCTGCTGGCGTGCCGGTCAAGCCGCTGGTGCCGGTCGCGGGGGAACCGATGATCAACCGCCCGGCGCGCGCCTTGCTCGCCCATCCGGCGATCGGCCAGCTGGTGGTGCTGACGCAGAATCCCGAATATTTTGTCGATGATCCGGCCACCGCCTGGCTGGCCAGCGATCCGCGCGTGCGGTTCGAGCGCGGCGGCAAGGGCATTGCCTCCTCTCTGCTGGAACTGATGGAGAAGGCGGACCTGCCTTTCCCGCTGCTGATGACGACGGCCGACCATGTGCTGCTCGACGCGGCGATGCTGGACCAGTTCGTGGCGGAGGCGACGGGCGCCGACATCGCCGTCGCAATGGTCGAAAAGGCGACCCTGCTGGCCCATTATCCGCAGTCGCGCCGCACCTGGCTCAAGTTCCGCGATGGCTGGTGGTCGGGCGCGAACATCTTCTGGTTCGGCAGCGCCAAAGCGCGCCCGGTGATCGCGCTGTGGCAGGATGTCGAGCAGGACCGGAAGAAGGGGTGGAAGATCCTGTCCGCCTTTGGTCCGCTGGCACTGGTCGGCGCGCTGCTGCGCATACTGACCCTGCGCGGCGGCATTGCGCGGGTGGGGCGGCGGTTCGGCCTGACTGCGCGGCTGGTGGCGATGGACCAGGCGGAAGCCTGCATCGACGCCGACAAGCCCGACGACATCGTGCTGATCGAATCCATCCTTGCACGCTGAAGCATAGGGCAGCCCGTATCGGGTTATTCCCGATGCCGCGCGTCTTGGCCGCATGCTAGAAGCAATCGGACCCGGCAGACGGGCCCGATGAAGGGAGCACCCGCATGCGCAAGATTCTGCCCCTGGCGACTTTGTTGCCCGCCACCCTCGTCCTGATGGCACAGACAGCGCCCGAAGCGGCGCCCCCACCGCCGGCGCCGACGCCGGTCACTCCGGTCAGCGGCGATTCCCGCGACGTGTCGGTCGCGGCCTGCCTGAACGAAGCCAAGGCCCAGGGCGCGAAGAAGGGGGTGATCGACGTCACCCTGCGCGAGGTCGAGGATACCGACAAGAAAAGCGACAGCCGCGGCGCCGTGCGCGCGCTGGTCAATGTCGCGATCGACAAGGACGGCAAGCAGAAGACGGTCAAGAAGACGTTCAAGTGCAGCACCCAGAATGGGGTGGTAACCGCCTTCAAATATTATTGAATTTCCCTAGCCCGGTCTCATCAGGCTGAACCGGGCGCGGCACCAGTGCGTCGTTCCTCTCCCCCCTCGATCCAGGGATGGCGCGCTGGTGTCGCTCAGTTGGCGTCGGGCTCCGGCGGCAGCGTATCGCGCAGCGCCAGCGCATGGCGGGTGGCAAGTCCCATCATCAGGAAACCGGCGATCGAGGCGACGATATTGGCGATCGCCGCGCCGATCGTGCCGTTCATCGGCAGCAGCACCGCCTGCATCCCCAGCAGCAGCAGGGTGGAGGCAAAGGTGATGCGCAGCGACAGGCCGGCCCGGTCGGTCGCCATCAGCAGCGGGCGATAGCTGACCCCGACCAGGTCGATACAGGCCGACACGCCCAGCAGCATGAGCAGCGGATAGGCGGGCAGGAATTCCTTGCCCGCGATCAGGCCCAGCAGCGGATGGCCGATGGTCAGGATCAGCGCGATGATGATGGCGCCGGCGATCAGCGCCAGCCGGTTGGTGCGGCGGAACAGGGACCGCAGCGCATCCACGCCATGGCTGGACTGGGTGCGCGACAATTCGACGAAGATGCTGCGCGAGAGCAGGCTGGAAATCTTGGTCAGCGACTGGGCGAGCTGGTTGGCAAGGCGATAGAGGCCCGCGCCCACCGGCCCGACGAACAGGCCGACGACCAGAACCGCCACCTGCTGTCCCATGGCGGACAGGCTGGTCTGCAGGTTGGTGGCGGTCAGGAAGCCGACGATGCCGGGATTTTCGTGGCGCGCATCAAGCGCTCGGCCGGCGGTCCAGTTGCCGAGCCGTCCCTTGCCTTCGCGCAGGGCGAGATACCAATAGGCCGCCGCGCACAGCAGTTCGGCGGCGCCCCAGGCGATCAGGAAGCCGGTGATGCCGGGCATCAGGGCGAGGGCCAGGCCCGCGCCGATCATCCGCCCGATCGGGATCATGGTTTCGGCGACGGCGGCCGAATCGAACCGGTCGAACAGGCGCAATATGCCGGTGGGGGAGGAGCGGATGGTGATCATCATCACCATGCAGAACAGCCAGGCCTGAAGCCCCATGCCCGGCCCCAGCTGCAGCTGGTTGCCGAAGGCCAGGATGATGATCGCGGCGATCAGGCCGCCGGCCACGGCCGAGGCGAGATCGATCAGGATGCAGAAGCGCAGCACCCGGTTGAGCGCATTGCCGTTGCCGTCGGCCAGATGCGGCTGGCCATAGCGCACGACGATCTGCCAGCTGTCGAACGACACCAACGTCTTGATGACGTTGGCGGCGCTCAGCACCAGCGCGAAGCGGCCGAAATCGGCGACGCCCAGCGTGCGCGTGACGATGGCGAGATAGGCAAGGCTCAGCACCGCGCCCACGCCCTTGCCGCCCAGCAACCAGCCGGTATTGGCCAGGATACGGGCAAAGCCATCCTGTGCGCTGCTACCCTTTGCGCGCTTCAACTTCACCGGAACAGGAGCCTTTCGCGTGACACGCCGTTTGTTGCTGGCGGGCGTCTATCTAGGGAAGGGCGGTGCATTGCGCAAATGCGTCCTTCTCTTCCCTGCGCTGCGAAATCGCTCTAAAGCGCGGGCATGACCATCAAGAAAGCCATCATCCTCTCCGCCGGCCAGGGTTCGCGCCTGCTGCGGCTGACCCGTGACGTGCCCAAGTGCATGATCGACTTCAACGGCCGCACCCTGATCAGCTGGCAGATCGCCGCGCTGGTCGCAAATGGCGTGACCGACATCGTCGTCGTCACCGGCTTCCGCACCGAGCGGGTCGAGGATCATGCGCTGCAGCTTTATCGCGAGACCGGCGCGCGCATCCGCACGCTGTTCAATCCCTTCTTCCAGGTCGCCGACAATCTGGGCAGTTGCTGGATCGCGCGTGAGGAGATGGACCAGGACTTCATCATCCTGAACGGCGACACCATCGTGTCGGACGAGATCGTGGCGAAGCTGGTCACGGGCGCGAAGGACGCGATCACCGTCACCGTCGATGTGAAGCCCGACGGCGACTATGACGATGACGACATGAAGGTGAACCGGGACGAGACCGGTCGCCTGCACCATATCGGCAAGCGGCTGCTGCCGCCCGACACCAATGCCGAATCGATCGGCATGCTGGCGTTCGTGGGCGAAGGGCCGGCGATCTTCCGCAACCAGGTCGACCAGATGATGCGCACGCCCGAAGGCGTTGCCCGCTGGTATCTGCGCGCGATCGACATCATCGCCAAGGGCAACCGGGTCGGCACCGTGTCGATCGAGGGGCTGGAATGGCAAGAAGTCGATTTCCCGCAGGATGTCGATGCCGCAAACGCGCTGACCGAGAAATGGGTGGAAGAAGGGCGTTACGGGGCATGAGCGCCTAAAAGGCTTCCCCGATCCCGAAATAGAAGGCGGCGCCGTCCTTGCCCCAGGCGATGTCGGCCCGCAGATTCACATTGGCCTCCTTCGAGGCGAGATAGCGCAGGCCGAAACCGCCGGCCGGCAGCATCTTGGTGTGTTTCCAGATATCCTTGCCGCTGCGCGCAATGCCGCCGATGCCGCCGAAGGCGACCATGCCGATCTTGCCGAACAGATGCTGGCGCACCTCGCCCTGCAGCGCCCAGCTGGCCCGGTCGCGATAGCGGCCGGTCTCATAGCCGCGCAGGTCGCCATTCTGGCCATAGAGGCACAGGTCATAATAGGGCGCGCCGTCCGACGCCTCGCACAGCGTCTTGCGCACCACCAGCACGGTCTCGCGCCCCAGCGGGAAATAGCCATTGCCCGCAATCTGCAACTTGTGATGGGAGAAGTCGCTGCCCAGCCAGTCGGCGCCATAGGTCAGCGAACCGGTGGTGTAGACGCCCTTGCGCGGATCGACCGGATTGTTGCGGCTGTCGAAGGTGAAGGAGGGGCCGAGCATGGCAATCTGGCTGTGCCGCTCGATCGCGGGCGGCGTCAGGTTCGGATGATTGGGCAGCGGCAGCGAAACGCGGGCGTTCATGTCGAGATAATAGAGGCGCGCGCCGAAGGAGAGGTGGCGCAGGAAGCCCTTGCTGAAGATCTGATATTGGGTGTCGACCATGGCGGCAAAGGCCTTGTCGCGCAGCTTGATCGACAGGTTCGACGCGCCGGCATTGGCACCGATGCCGTAGAAGCGCAGATTGGCGACGCCATAGCCGGTCCAGCCCTGGAAGCGCAGCCGGTCGTCGGCCAGCGTCATATTGTGCGACGCGCCCAGGCCCCAGCTATCGGTCCTGGTGTAGCCGCCGCCAAAGCCGCTGACCCAGGGGCGGGACGATCCGTTGGGATTATAATAGAGCACCGCCGCACCGGCGAGGCCGGTGCCCATCGCCGGATTGGACAGCGGGATCGGCGCGATCACCAGGTCCGGCTTGGTGCTGGGCGGGGGCGGGGCGGCATCGGGCGCGGGTTCCGGTTTGCCGGCCTGCACGCTTTGCGCCTGATCCATGATCTCGCGCGATGGCGTATTCTGGGCGGCGGCGGGGAGGGCCATGCCCAGGCACATCATCAGGCTTGGCCCGGCCAGCGCGTGTCGCACGCCATGTCTCCCTGTCATATCGGACCAGCCTAGAGGAAGGCAGGGGCGGCGCCATCGGGGGAAATGTGCAGGCAAAAGGGGGAAATTACCCAGAAGCCAGGCGAGTGCCTTTCCCGCATATTGTCTGCCCGGCCGAAGGAGCGGGGCGCGGGGCCGGGGGACAGGGGATGATGGCGATGCGAGGAGTGACGCTGCTATCGGTCATGACGCTGGGCGTGGCGGGCCATGCCCGCGCAGAAGAAGTGCCGCCCGTCCCGATCATTACCCAGGTCGCGACCAGCGCCGATCCCGTCAGCGGGACGGCCGACACGCCGATGCCCGTTGCGCCCGCAGAAGGGGCGGCGGAGCCCCCGCCCGAGCGCAGGACATATCCGCTGCTGCCGATCGGCGGGCGGGCGGCGATCGAGCGCGGCTATCATATCCAGCGCGCGCTGGGCGCCAGCGGCATGCTGATCCACAATGTCCAGCATATGAACAGCCGGAACCTGGCAGTCGCCATTGCCAAGGGCGAGGATCCGCCCGAGGGCGCGTCGCTGCTACAGGTGCCCTTCGTCACCACGACGGAGATGGAAAGCCGGACCAGCAACACCGAATTCAAGGCGGATGTCTGGCTGTTTCCCTTCCTCAACCTGTTCGCCGGAATCGGCAAGGTGAAGGGGCATGTCGATGTCGGCGTCGACATCGACCTCGATGCCTTCGTGCCCTTCCCCTTCTGTCGCCCGGCCAAGCCCTGCGGTCATAGCCAGCTGCCCTTCAAGGCGGATGTCGACAACACCTCCTTCACCTTCGGCAGTATCCTGGGTTATGGCAGCAACAGCTGGTTTGCCGCCCTGTCCCTCGCCAAGACGATCAGCGTGGCGAAGAAGGACCGGTCCGACATGCGGATGACCAACATCGCGGCACGGGCCGGCCCGCGCGTCTCGCTGGGCGGTGACACGATCCTGACACCCTATGTCGGCGCCAATTATTTCGACATGGATGTCACCGTGTCGGGGTTGGTGCGCAGCGGCCCGTTGTTCGACGACGGCGATGGTGTCGGCCTGCGCTACAAGGTCGATCTGTCCAGCCGCCGCCCTTGGGCCGGCATCGCCGGCGCCAATCTGGAACTGTCCAGCCATTGGGCGATGCAGGCCGAATATAATCTGGGGCAGGAATCCAACCGCTTCGTGCTGAGCCTGACCTTTCGGCCCTGATCAGCCCGGCCCCGATCCGACTGGTCAGAGGGCGAAATGCCCCTTCAGCCAATCGCGCAGCGACGTGTCAGCTTCGCTGTCAATCTTGACCGCGCTGCCAAGGTCAGGCTGGCCCGGCCAGCCGGCGTCGGTGATGGTCAGGCCGGCGGCGCTGCGTTCCCCTTCGTAGCGGGGGATGACATGGAAATGGACATGCGGATCGACCATCATCAGCATGAGATAATTGATCTTCGCATAGTCCACCGAGCGGGTCAGCGCGGCCTCGATCGCGGCGGTGACGGTCTTGAGTTCGGCATGCGCCGCGCCCGGCAGGTCGCCGAACGCGGTCGCGTCGCTCTTGGCCGCCAGCACCAGCGATCCCAGCGTCGGCTGGGCCGGGCGCAGCAGCACGACCCAATGATCGAATTCGGCGACCAACGTCGCGGGCCAGCCGAACTTGGCGATGGTCGCGTTCATGCCGCGGCTTCCGCTTCGTCCATCCAGCTGACGATCGGCCGGCCGGAGCGGTGGACGATATAGGCCTGGGCCAGGCGCACGGCATGGACGACCAGCGAGATGATGGTCCACCAGGCAAGCGCGATCAGGCCGATGTCGGGCCGGCCGAACAGCAGCGCCACGAACAGGATCACCATGTTCGGGTTGCGGCGCGCGGTGATCAGGCGGAACTGGCTGTCGAACGGACGCCAGACATGGATGTCCATCTTGAAGTCCTTGAGGAACATCCCCTCGATCAGGCGCTGGAGGATATAACCGGCGATCACCGCGGTCATGATGAAGGTGAAGGTGCCGGCCGACAGGCCCAGCCCCCAATAAGTGAGGCCCGTGCCCCAGAAATACCACCAGAAGGGCGGGTGGACCAGGTCGACGCCATGATCGATCACATTGCCCCATTTGGACGAAGTGATGGTGCAGCGCGCGAGCTTGCCGTCCACCGTGTCGAGCACCATGAAGATGAAGCCGCACAGGAAGCCGGTCCAGAACAGCCCCTTGGCGAACAGGAAGGTGGCGACGAGGCAGAGCGTCACGCCGATCACCGACACCATGTTCGGCGTCATCTTCAGCTGCGCGGCGATGCGCGTCAGGATCAGCGCCAGTTCGGGCCAGAGATATTTGGTCAGCAGGTCGGTCACGCCCTTATAGGCGCCGAAATAGCTTTGCCGCTCGATCGCCTTGCGGGTCTGGGGCACCAGTTCGCGCACCATCGGCTGTTCCAGCTTGCGCAACTGGCGATTGTAGAGCTTGCGCCCGTCCGACAGGTCGATGAGGCCGCTGGCCTGCATCGGGTCGCTGCCCGCCGTCACCTGGCCGACGATCGGCTGGCCGGCCCAGGCGAACATCGTGCCGGGCGTTTCCAGCACCAGCCGCAGCAGCAGCGGGTCGAAGGCATAGGCGAGGTTGAAGACCAGTTCATGGCCCGGCGCCAGCGTGCTGCCATTCTTGGCCGCGCTTTCCGCCATGCGGCGATTGCGTTCGGCGTTGGACATGCCCCAGATCGGGGTCGCGTTCTCGCCGAGCAGGCGAACCGGGCCGAGGGTGGTGCTGATCGTCTGCATCATGCCTGTGCCTTCTGCGCAAAATCGAGGATGAGGGCGGCCTGCCGCTGCGAGGCGGGGACCGGAGAAAGATCGATACTATCCTGCATTGCCGCTTCCTGAGCAGCAACCAGGCCCGGTTGCAAGTCCGCTGCCCGATCGAGCGCGCCCTGAAGCGCATCCGCGCGGTCGATCACCTGGCCTAGACGCCAATGGGCGAAGGCCTGATCCTCGCGCCAGTCATGATGGTCGAGGTTCAGGAAGATGCAGGGGCGGGGGGTGAGCAGAAACTCGTAAACCTGGCTCGATACGTCGCCCAGATAGGCGTCGGCGCTGGTCGTGTAGCTCATGTCGATCGAGTGGCGGCTACCCATGTCGACGCGGATATGGGGGCTGTCGCTGTGGATCGGCGGGACGCGACGGGCGAGCTTCACATGCGGCGCGATGATGACGTTCCAGCCCCGCAACGCTTCGAGCGCGGCCATGACCTGCGGCCCGTGCCTGACCCAGGAGGACAGCTCCGGGTCGAAATGCGGATTGTAGAGCAGTACCGGCTTGTCATCGTCGAACAAGGGGCGGCGCGGCGCGCGCAGTTCGAACTTGGCATAGCCGCCGACCAGGCAATTGGCTTCGGTGCAGAGGCCGTAGCCGATCATCCGGCGCCGGTCCTTCTCGCCCGCGACGATGGTCAGGTCGAAATCGGCGTGGCGCTGCTTGTAGCCGCCGGCCCGGTCGCCCGCGCCATGCTTGATCAGGATCAGGCGGGTGGCAAAGCCGGGCACCCGTTTCAGCCAGGCGCTGGTGATTTCCGTCGTCACCAGCGTCGGGAAGCGGGCGATGGCGCGATAGTTGAGCAGCAACGTCGCCAGCCGCGAGGGCAGGCGGAACAGGGAGTCGGGCTTGGTCGAGGGGCGGCGCAGCTTGATGAGGTCGAGCCGTCCTTCGGGATCATAGCTGGCGACCAGATCGAGAATCAGGCGCGAGGGCGAAAGCACATGGACGCGCACATCCGCGCGCTTGCCCAGCTCAAGGGCGGCCGGCAGCCAGTGGAACACCTGCTGGGCTTCGGCGATGGCAAGAAAGGCGATGTCGATCGGCAATGAAGGCGGTCCCCACAGATATTCGCCGCCGCAGGGGCATGACCTGCGTTTGCTTTACTTCGCCCCGCGTCGCAATGCGAGGGGGGAGCGAAACGAGGTCGCTCTAGCGTGGCTGGCGCGGGACGCAAGCCGAAGCCCCTCTTCGGCAATGATTATTTGCAATCGATTTGCAACAAGGCCCGCCGGGGCAGAATCATGGTCTCAGTGCTGGACCTTTGCAGATTTTTCGTTATGCGGACCCCCATCAGACAGACATCGACGAAGAGGCTCGACGAGCGATGGCCGAATTTGCTTTGCCCAAGAACAGCAAGATCAGCGGCAAGGGCGTGACCCACAAGGCGCCCGAGGGCGCGACCAATGTCCGCAGCTTCAAGGTCTATCGCTACGATCCGGACTCGGGCGAGAATCCGCGCTACGACACGTTCGAGATCGATCTCGACAATTGCGGCCCGATGGTTCTCGACGCGCTGCTGAAGATCAAGAACGAGTATGACTCGACCCTGACCTTCCGCCGTTCGTGCCGCGAAGGCATTTGCGGTTCCTGTTCGATGAACATGAACGGCAAGAACGGCCTGGCCTGCACCACCGCGATCGACGAATGCGCCGGCAAGCAGGTGCAGATCACCCCGCTGCCGCACATGGACGTCATCAAGGATCTGGTGCCGGACTTCACCCACTTCTACGCCCAGTACAACAGCATCAAGCCCTGGCTGCAAACCGTCAGCCCCGCGCCGAGCGGCAAGGAGCGGCTGCAGTCGCCCGCCGATCGCGAGAAGCTGGATGGTCTTTATGAGTGCATCCTGTGCGCCTGCTGCTCGACCAGCTGCCCCAGCTACTGGTGGAACAGCGACAAGTTCCTGGGCCCGGCGATCCTGCTGCAGGCCTATCGCTGGCTGGCCGACAGCCGCGACGAGTTCACCGGCGAGCGCCTCGACGAGCTGGAAGATCCCTTCCGCCTCTATCGCTGCCACACCATCATGAACTGCGCGAACGTCTGCCCCAAGGGCCTGAGCCCGGCCAAGGCGATCGCGGAGACCAAGAAGATGATGGTCGAACGGCAGCTGTAAGTTGACCAGCGACGGTGTTGCAGGCGGACGACCGCTGAACGAAGGGAAATGGTCGGGCTGGACCGCCTGGCACGATCCGCATCCTGACACCTTCCTGCAGGCCATCGGCCGCGGCTACATGCGCGGGCTGGGCGAGAAGAAGGCGCATGTCGCGCTGGAAACCCGCACCAGCCACCGCAACCGGCTCGATACGCTGCATGGCGGCTTCCTCGCCGCCTTTGCCGACCATGCCTATTTCGGCGCACTCTGGGCGATGGGGCATCAGGGCCAGGTCAATGGCGTGACCATCGACCTGTCGATGCAATATCTGGGCGCGGGCAAGGTCGGTCCCGACCTGCTGGCCGAGGTGGAATTGCTGCGCGAGACCGGGCGCCTGATGTTCCTGCGCATGCTGATCACCCAGGAGGGCGAGCCGGTCGCGGCGTCCACCGCCACGCTGCGCAAGGCGCCCAAGGCGCAGTGACCAGCGTCATCGCCCGTTATGATGCGCTGGTCGCGGCTGGCGAATTGCGGCCCGACCCGGACCAGCGGGCCGCCGCCGTGCGACTCGACCAGCTTCAGCATGATCTGGAAGCGACGCCGGCGCGTGGCTCGACGCTGTGGAAGCTGCTGCGCAAACAGCCCGAGCCGCCGCGCGGCCTCTACATGTGGGGCGGGGTCGGGCGCGGCAAGTCTATGCTGATGGACCTGTTCTTCGACACGGTCCATGTGCAGCGCAAGAAGCGCGCCCATTTCCATGAATTCATGCTCGACGTGCATGCCCGCCTGGCCGAGGCGCGCAAGTCCGAGTCGGGCGATCCGATCCCGCCGGTGGTCGAGTCGCTGGCCGAAGAGGCGCGGCTGCTCTGCTTCGACGAGATGGTCGTCAACAATATGGCCGATGCGGCGATCATGTCGCGGCTGTTCACGGGGTTGCTGGAAAAGCGGGTGACGATCGTCACCACCTCCAACCGCGAGCCCGACGAACTCTACAAGAATGGCCTCAATCGCCAGCTGTTCCTGCCCTTCATCGACCTCATCAAGGCCAAGCTGGACGTGATGACGCTGAACGGTCCGGTCGATTATCGCCGCGACCGTCTGGGCGACTCGAAGCTGTGGCATGTGCCCAATGGGCCGGAGGCGACCAGGTCGCTGTCGGAGGCCTTTTTCCGCCTGACCGACTTTTCGGTCGAGGATCGGGCCAAGGTGCCCTCGGAGGAGATCGTCGTTCAGGGCGGGCGCACCATGCATGTGCCCAAGAGCCTGAAGGGCGTTGCCGTCTTCTCGTTCAAGCGGCTGTGCGTCGAGGCGCGTGGCGCGCCCGACTATCTGGCGATCGCGCGCAAATATCATACGGTCATCATCGTCGGCATTCCGGTGCTGGGGCCGGAGAAGCGCAACGAGGCGGCGCGCTTCGTCACGCTGATCGACTCGCTCTACGAATATAAGGTCAAATTGCTCGCCTCGGCCGATGCCGAGCCGATGCGACTCTATCCCGAAGGGGATGGGGCGTTCGAATTCGAGCGGACCGTGTCGCGGCTGATGGAAATGCAGTCCGACGATTATCTCGCGCTGGGCCACGGCCCCAAATAAGCGCGACGCACCCCGTCGTGCGCGCATTTCGCCCTATCGCCGCTTGCGTCGACGTTCATCAGGGCGCAACTTTCTTACGGAAAAACAGACCGGATGCTTCCACTTGGGAAGCATCCGGCAGGCTACCGCTGCAGGGAAGGCTCTAGGTCCAGGGTAGGAGACCAGGAGCGACAGGGTGTGAAAAAGCCTCTAATGCAACTGCGAATGAATTGCAAAGATAATTTGCCGCAGGGGGCTTTGTTTGGTTGAAACCCCCACAATATGGGCGTAGGCGCACTGACAATTCCAGAGTTCACATCTTGGAGGATGATTGCATATGGCCCGTAAGAAGATCGCGCTCATTGGCGCTGGCAATATCGGCGGCACGCTCGCGCATCTCGCGGCTCTCAAGGGACTCGGTGACATCGTCCTGTTCGACGTCGTCGAAGGCGTTCCCCAGGGCAAGGCTCTCGACCTGTCGCAGTGCGCCTCGGTCGAAGGCTTCGATGCGAAGATCACCGGTTCCAACGACTATGCCGATATCGCGGGCGCGGACGTCATCATCGTCACCGCCGGTGTCGCCCGCAAGCCGGGCATGAGCCGCGACGACCTGCTGGGCATCAACCTCAAGGTCATGAAGGCCGTGGGCGAGGGCATCGCCGCCAACGCCCCCGACGCTTTCGTCATCTGCATCACCAACCCGCTCGACGCGATGGTCTGGGCGCTGCGCGAATTTTCGGGCCTGCCCGCGAACAAGGTCGTCGGCATGGCCGGCGTTCTGGACAGCTCGCGCTTCAACCACTTCCTGGCGGAAGAATTCAACGTCTCGGCCAAGGATGTCACCAGCTTCGTGCTCGGCGGCCACGGCGACACCATGGTTCCGGTGATCGAATATTCGACCGTCGCCGGCATCCCGGTTCCCGACCTGATCAAGCAGGGCCGTTCGACCCAGGAGCGCATCGACGCCATCGTCAAGCGCACCCGTTCGGGCGGCGGCGAGATCGTCGCGCTGCTCAAGACCGGTTCGGCCTTCTATGCGCCCGCCACCAGCGCGATCGCCATGGCTGAAGCCTATCTGGGCGACAAGAAGCGCCTGCTGCCCTGCGCCGCGAACCTGACCGGCCAATATGGCGTCGACAATCTCTATGTCGGCGTGCCGGTCATCATCGGCAAGGACGGCGTTGAGCAGGTCATCGAGATCGAGCTGAACGACGAAGCCAAGGCCAACCTCCAGGTGTCGGTCGACGCCGTCAAGGAACTGCTGGAAGCCTGCAAGGGTATCGATCCCTCGCTCGCCTGAGCCAACCAGCTTGCACCGTCCCGTTCCAGGTAAGTGCGCAGCCTGGGACGGGTCGCTTTAGACCCAAGTGCCACGTCCACAGAGAATAAAGGGACACCCATGTCCATTCTGGTGAACAAGAACACCAAGGTCATCACCCAGGGTATGACCGGTGCCACCGGCACCTTCCACACCGAAACCGCTCTTGCCTATGGCACGCAGATGGTTGGCGGCGTGACCCCCGGCAAGGGCGGCACGACCCACATCGGTCTGCCGATGTTCGACACCGTTGCCGAAGCCAAGTCGAAGACCGGCGCCGACGCCTCGGTCATCTATGTTCCGCCGCCGTTCGCGGCCGACTCGATCCTGGAAGCGATCGATGCCGAAATCCCGCTGATCGTCGCGATCACCGAAGGCATCCCGGTTCTGGACATGGTCAAGGTGAAGCGCGCCCTGTCGGGTTCGAAGTCGCGCCTGATCGGCCCGAACTGCCCCGGCCTGCTGACGCCTGGCGAGTGCAAGATCGGCATCATGCCCGGCAACATCTTCTCGAAGGGTTCGGTCGGCGTCGTGTCGCGTTCGGGCACGCTGACCTATGAAGCCGTGTTCCAGACCACCAATGCGGGCCTGGGCCAGACCACGGCCGTCGGCATCGGCGGTGACCCGGTCAACGGCACCAACTTCATCGACGTGCTGGAACTGTTCCTGGCCGACGACGCCACCGAATCGATCATCATGATCGGTGAAATCGGCGGCGACGCGGAAGAACAGGCTGCTCAGTTCCTGATCGACGAAGCCAAGAAGGGCCGCAAGAAGCCGATGGCCGGCTTCATCGCTGGTCGCACGGCGCCTCCGGGCCGTCGCATGGGCCACGCCGGCGCGATCGTGTCGGGCGGCAAGGGCGACGCGGAAAGCAAGATCGCGGCGATGGAAGCGGCCGGCATCAAGGTCGCTGCCAGCCCGAGCCTGCTGGGCGAGACCCTGCTGGAAGTGCTGAAGGGCTGATCCGCCTTTAAAATATGATATGGAAACGCGGCCGGGCTGCACCCCGGCCGCACTTTCCCGCTCCGCGACTGCACGCGGCATGCATGGGACACAAGACGATGGGTTACGAGAACCAGGATTTCGAGATCGAACAGGGGCCGAGCTGGGCACGCCCCAACTGGCCGTTGGCGGACACCGACGACCTGACCGGGGCGATGGACCCGACGCAGATGCA
Organism: Sphingobium sp. L-44; assembly: GCF_056859495.1. Classification (NCBI taxonomy): domain Bacteria; kingdom Pseudomonadati; phylum Pseudomonadota; class Alphaproteobacteria; order Sphingomonadales; family Sphingobiaceae; genus Sphingobium; species Sphingobium sp. L-44. Next base: position 31,699 of record NZ_JBSXOQ010000093.1, read on the forward strand.
GGTGGCCGTGAAGGCTGCTGCAAAGGCGCAGGGTGCCGCTGTTTCCGAGGCCGATATCGCATCGGCTGCCGAGGACGCAATCCGCGCGCAGATGCTGATCCGCACATATCGCGTGCGCGGTCATCTGGCCGCCAATCTCGATCCGCTGGGCCTGGCCAAGCGTGACCTGCCGGCGGACCTGACCCCGGAATATCATGGCCTGACCGACGCGTCGAAGAAGGTCTTCCTGGGCGGCACGCTGGGCCTGCAGTATGCGACCGTCGCGGAGATCGTGACGATCCTGCGCCAGAATTACTGCGGCAATGTCGGCCTTGAATATATGCATATCGCGGACGTCGAAGAGCGCCGCTTCCTGCAGGAACGCCTGGAGGGCAAGGACAAGGAAATCCACTTCACGCCCGAGGGCAAGAAGGCGATCCTGGCCAAGGTCATCCAGGGCGAGCAGTATGAGAAGTTCCTGGGCCGCAAATATGTCGGCACCAAGCGCTTCGGCCTCGACGGTGGCGAGTCCATGATCCCCGCGCTCGAAGCGGTCATCAAATATGGTGGCGCATCGGGCGTGCGCGAGATCGTGTTCGGCATGGCCCATCGCGGCCGCCTGAACGTCCTCGCCAACGTCATGGCCAAGGGCTTCCGCGTCATTTTCCACGAATTCTCGGGCGGCACCGCCAACCCCGAAGACGTGGGTGGCTCGGGCGACGTGAAATATCACCTCGGCACCTCGACCGACCGTGAGTTCGACGGCGTCAAGGTTCACATGTCGCTGGTGCCCAACCCGTCGCACCTTGAAACCGTCGATCCGGTGGTGCTGGGCAAGGTTCGCGCGCAGCAGACCTTCCGCGACGACCTCACCAAGCATGAGCAGGTTCTGCCCGTGCTGATCCACGGCGACGCGGCCTTTGCCGGCCAGGGCATCGTCTGGGAGTGCCTCGGCTTCTCGGGCGTCAGCGGCTACAACACCGGCGGCTGCGTCCACTTCATCATCAACAACCAGATCGGCTTCACCACCAGCCCGCAATTCTCGCGCGGCTCGCCCTATCCGTCGGACGTGGCGAAGGGTGTCCAGGCGCCGATCCTGCACGTCAATGGCGACGATCCCGAAGCCGTGACCTTCGCGACCAAGCTGGCCATGGAATATCGCCAGAAATTCCATCGCGACGTCGTCGTCGACATGTGGTGCTATCGCCGCTTCGGTCATAACGAAGGCGACGAGCCGGGCTTCACCCAGCCGCTGATGTACAAGGAAATCCGTCAGCATCCGCCGGTCAGCGACATTTATGCCGCGCGCCTGAAGGCAGAAGGCGTGGTGGACGACGCGTTCGTCTCCGGTTCGACCGACGAGTTCGTCGCCCATCTGGAAGACGAGTTCGAAGCCGCCAAGAGCTACAAGGCCAACAAGGCCGACTGGTTCGCCGGTCGCTGGTCGGGCCTGCACAAGCCGGCCGATGCTGAAACCGCGCGCCAGAGCGTGGAATCGGCGATCAATCAGAAGCTGTTCGACAGCCTGGGCCGGACGCTGACCACGGTTCCCGAGGGCCATAATGTCCACAAGACGCTGAAGCGCGTGCTGGATGCCAAGGCCGAGATGTTCAAGTCGGGTGCCAATTTCGACTGGGCGACCGGCGAGGCTCTGGCCTTCGGTTCGCTGCTGTCGGAAGGCTATGGCGTTCGCCTGTCGGGTCAGGACTCAGGTCGCGGCACCTTCAGCCAGCGTCACGCGGTCTGGACCGACCAGGACACCGAGGCCAAATATATCCCGCTCTCGACCGTGCCGCATGGCCGTTTCGAAGTGCTGGACTCGCCTTTGTCCGAATATGGCGTGCTGGGCTTCGAATATGGTTTCGCCCTGGCGGACCCGAAGAGCCTGGTGATCTGGGAAGCGCAGTTCGGCGATTTCGCCAATGGTGCGCAGATCATCTTCGACCAGTATATCGCGTCGTCGGAAACCAAGTGGCTGCGCTCCAACGGCCTCGTCTGCCTGCTGCCGCACGGCTATGAAGGCCAGGGGCCCGAGCATAGCTCGGCGCGTCTGGAACGCTATCTGCAGCTCTGCGCCGAAGGCAATATCCAGGTCGCGAACATCACGACCCCGGCCAATTACTTCCACGCGCTGCGTCGCCAGATGCTGCGGCCCTTCCGCAAGCCGCTCATCATCATGGCGCCCAAGTCGCTGCTGCGTCACAAGGCCGCCGTCAGCAAGGCCGAGGACTTCCTGGGCGAAACGCACTTCAAGCGCATCCTGTCGGACCCCAATGGGTCGGCCGACAAGGATACCAAGCGCCTGGTGCTCTGCTCGGGCAAGGTCTTCTACGACCTGATGGAGGCCCGCGACGCCGCCGGCGACGCCAACACCCAGATCGTCCGTATCGAACAGATTTATCCGTTCGCGACCGACGCACTGGCCACGCGCATCGAGCGCATGACCAATCTGGAAGACGTCGTCTGGTGTCAGGAAGAACCGCGCAACAACGGCGCCTGGTCCTTCGTCGAACCCTATATCGAGGAAGCGCTGGCCAAGGCCGGCAAGGCGCCCAAGCGCGCCCGCTATGCCGGCCGCAAGGCATCGGCATCGCCTGCCACGGGCCTGGCCTCGCGCCATGTGTCCGAACAGGGCGCCCTCGTCGCCGATGCGCTGGGTCACAGCGTTCGTGAAGAAATCCGTCGCCAGAAGAAAGGCTGAGAAAGCACATGGCAACCGAAGTCAAAGTCCCCACGCTGGGCGAATCCGTTACCGAAGCAACCGTCGGTCAGTGGCTCAAGAAGCCGGGTGAAGCGGTCAAGGCCGACGAGCCGATCGTCAGCCTGGAAACCGACAAGGTCGCGGTCGACGTGCCCTCGCCAGTCGCCGGTGTCATGGGTGATCTGGTCGCCAAGGAAGGTGATACGGTCGAGGTCGGCGCGCTGCTGGCCTATGTGAACGAAGGCGGTGCCGCTGCCGCCGCACCGGCTGCTGCCGCTGCTCCCGCCGCCAAGGCGGAAGCCGCTGCACCCGCGCCGGCCGCTTCGGCTCCGGCTGCATCGGACGACGAAGAGGGCGGCAGCCTGACCCTGTCGCCGGCGGTCCGCCGCCTGGTGCTGGAGCATGGTCTTGACCCGAGCAAGATCAAGGGCACCGGCAAGGACGGCCGTCTGACCAAGGACGACGTCATGGCCGCCGTCGCCGCCGGCACTGCCAAGGCAGCTGCCGCGACCCCGGCTTCGGCGCCTGCCGCCGACGCCCCGGCCGCTGGCCCCAGCCGCAAGCAGGAACGCGTCAAGATGACCCGCCTGCGCCAGACCGTCGCCAAGCGTCTGAAGGAAGCGCAGAACAACGCCGCGCTGCTGACCACGTACAACGACGTCGACATGACCAACGTCATCGAGGCGCGCGCCAAGTACAAGGATCTGTTCGAGAAGAAGCATGGCGTCCGTCTGGGCTTCATGGGCTTCTTCACCAAGGCCGTCTGCATGGCGCTGAAGGACATTCCGGGCGTCAATGCACAGATCGAAGGCGACGAGATCGTCTATAACGACTTCGCCGACATCTCGGTCGCCGTCTCGGCCCCGACCGGCCTGGTCGTTCCGGTCATCCGCAATGCGGAAAGCCTGAGCGTCGCTGCCATCGAAAAGACCATCGGCGGCTTCGGCAAGAAGGCCAAGGAAGGCAAGCTGACGATGGAAGATATGAAGGGCGGCACCTTCACCATCTCCAACGGCGGCGTGTTCGGTTCGCTGCTGTCCAGCCCGATCATCAACCCGCCCCAGTCGGCGGTTCTGGGCCTGCACCGCATCGAGGACCGTCCGGTCGTCCGCAACGGCCAGATCGTGATCCGCCCGATGATGTATCTGGCGCTCAGCTATGACCATCGCCTGATCGACGGTCGTGAAGCGGTGACCTTCCTTGTCGCGGTCAAGAACGCGATCGAGGATCCGACCCGTCTGCTGATCGACCTGTAATAATCACCATTTATTGTTGCCCCGGCTTCGGCCGGGGCGCCTCTTGCCCTTGATTTGGGGCAGAGCGATGCCAGTTTGGCTGGCATGACTGGAGAAGGGAAAACCCCATGTCCGATTTCGATTATGACGTCCTGGTTATCGGTGCTGGCCCGGGTGGCTATGTCGCCGCGATCCGTGCTGCTCAGCTGGGCCTGAAGACCGCCTGCGCCGAAAGCCGCGAGACGCTGGGCGGCACCTGCCTCAACGTCGGCTGCATTCCGTCCAAGGCGCTGCTGCACGCCTCGGAACTCTATGACGAGGCCGCCAACGGCGCGCTCGCCAAGCTCGGCGTCAAGATCGACAAGATGAGCCTGGACCTGCCCACCATGCAGGGCCAGCGCGTCGATGCCATCAAGGGCCTGACCGGCGGTATCGAATATCTGTTCAAGAAGAACAAGGTGACCTGGCTCAAGGGCCTGGCCAGCTTCACCGGCGCCAACACCGTCGAAGTGAATGGCGAGAAGGTGACGGCGAAGAACATCGTCATCGCCACCGGTTCGTCGGTCGCCCCGCTGCCGGGCGTGGCCGTGGAAAATGAAGGCGGCAAGATCGTCGATTCGACCGGCGCGCTGGAACTGGACAAGGTTCCGGGGCATCTGGTCGTCGTCGGTGGCGGCGTCATCGGTCTGGAACTGGGTTCGGTGTGGAAGCGCCTGGGCGCCAAGGTGACCGTGGTCGAATATCTCGACCAGATCCTGCCTGGCATGGACGGCGAAGTCCGCAAGGAAGCAAACAAGATCTTCAAGAAGCAGGGCTTCGAATATAAGCTCGGCACCAAGGTAACCGGCGCCGAAGTCGGCAAGTCGGGCGTGACCCTGACCGTCGAACCCGCCGCCGGTGGCGAAGCCGAGAAGATCGAGGCCGACGTTGTCCTGGTGTCGATCGGTCGTCGTCCCAACACCGAAGGCCTGGGCCTCGACAAGATCGGCCTGGAGCTGAACGCGCGCGGTCAGATCGAGACCGACCATGAGTTCGGTACCAAGGTTCCGGGCGTCTGGGCGATTGGCGACGTCATCCCCGGCCCGATGCTGGCGCACAAGGCCGAGGACGAGGGCATTGCCGTCGCCGAGAATATTGCCGGCCTGACCGGCATCGTGAACCATGACGTGATCCCCTCGGTGGTCTACACCAAGCCGGAAATCGCGGGCGTGGGCCTGACCGAGGAAGCCGCCAAGGAACGTGGCGCCGTCAAGGTCGGCAAGTTCCCGATGATGGCGAACAGCCGTGCCAAGACCAATCACGAGCCCGACGGCTTCGTGAAGATCATCGCCGACGCCGAAACCGACAAGGTGCTGGGCGTGTGGATCATCGCCACCGTTGCCGGCACGATGATCGCACAGGCGGCGCAGGCCATGGAATTCGGCGCGTCGAGCGAAGACATCGCTTACACCTGCCACGCGCACCCGACGCACAGCGAAGCGATCAAGGAAGCGGCGATGGCCGTGACCGGCAAGCCGATCCACATGTGATCGACTGCGCTATCGCAGGATAAGGGAAGGGGCCTCCGCCAAGCGGGGGCCTTTTTCTTTTGGGGAAGGACGCGCGCTGCTCTATCGGACGTGCATGAACCAATTCCCCTCCAGCCAGTCGGTGCCGTCAGCCAATCCCGAGCGGTTGTTCCTTGCGCTGTGGATCATCTTTTCGGTGCTGACCGCGCTGGCCGACATCATCGCGATCGTCCGCCATCCCGAAATGACGTTGCAGATATTGCCGCAGACGGCCCTGGGGCTGGCGGTATGCCTGCCCTTCAGCGCGGTCGCCATCCTGCTGCGACGCCGGCGGCTCAAGCGCCAGGCCGCGCGCGACGCCTTTCTTCAGGCGATGGCGCGGCTCGACTGAGCATCGCCGGCGGGCGCCAGCGCGGGCCGAATGGCGACGCGGTTGCGGCCCTTTTCCTTCGCTTCATAGAGCGCGCTGTCGGCGCGGGCGATTGCGTCATGGATTGAGCGGTCGGCACGATGCAGGCTGGTGAGGCCGAAGCTGGCGGTGAGCGGGCCGGGCAGGCCAAGCCGGCTTGCCGCCTGTTCGGCAAAGCGCAGCCGGATCGCGTCGGCAATGCCGGTCGCCATGGCGGGGTCTGCGCCGGGCAGGAAGAGGATGAACTCCTCGCCGCCGAAGCGGGCGATGACGGCATCGGCCGGGGCCAGCGCCCGCAGCGCATCGGCCAGCGCAACGATCACCCGGTCGCCCAGCCCATGGCCATGGGCGTCGTTGACGCGCTTGAAATGATCGATGTCGCAGGCGATCAGGCTGCCGCCGGCATCATGGCGCGCCACCGCTTCCTCGAACCCGCGGCGATTGAGCAGGCCGGACAGCGGATCGACATGGGCATCATGACGATAGCGGGTGAGAACGTCCTGCATGGCCGCCGCGAGCGCGGAGAGGGCCAGGAACAGGCCGAACATGCAGGCCAATGCCTGCATCAGGAAGGCATATTGGCTGTCGCGGAACGCGCCGCCGCCGGGCAGGGTGAAGGACACGCTGCTGCCGCGCAGCAGATTGTCGAGCGCCACCAGGGTGACTGCGGCATAGAGGGCGCGATCGGGCCAGCCGCGCAACTGGCCGCGGCCCGCGATCAGCGGAATGGAAATCAGCAGGAAGCAGCCGAAGTCGGACGACACCAGTTCCAGCGGGACGATGTCCTGCATCACCGCAAAGCTGCAGAGCAGGATCGATATCGCCCAGGTGGCGATGCGCAGCCCCAGCACCCAATTGGGGCGCCAGCGCGTCAGCAATGCCTGGCTGAACAGCAGGAAGCCGGTGGCAAAGGCGGTGTCGGCGACGATACCCCACAGGTCGGTCGGCAGGAAGTCGAACGCGACCGGCACGGCAAAACCCATGGCGACGCTGAAGAAGGCGCCGCTCCACCAGCCCGCTTCCCGCGCGCCCCAGCCCCAGACGATGAGGAAGGCGACGCCGAAGCTGGCCATCATGATGGGCAGGAAGAAGGCGAAATTCTCACCCACGAAGCGCGACCGATCCTTTGTGCAGCATGACGGCATGACGTCGCGTCATGCAGGAGCGCCATCCTGCATTTTCCGGTAAATGTCGATGGTTAAGAGAGCGTAACGGTTGCGACGGGCCGAGCAGGGAAACTGTCTAACCTGGATCAGAAACGCGGTTTCCGCTTCTCGCGGAACGCCGCGACCCCTTCGGCAAAGTCGGGATAGGTGAAGGCGTCGCGGAACATTTCGAGCGTCACCATGTCGTCATCCGCCTGTCCGTCAAGGATGCGGCGAACCATCGCCTTGGACGCGCGCACGCTATGCTGGGCATTGGCGGCAATCTCGCGGGCGAGCGCGGTGGCGGCAGCCAGTGGATCGGCCGCGATCTCGTCCACCAGGCCGATGGCAAGCGCCGCCTTGGCATCGTGCAGCGCGCCGGTGAAGAGGATGCGCTTGGCCCGTGCCGGCCCGACCAGATCGACCAGCAGGCGGGTGTCGAACAGCGAATAGACGATGCCGAGCTTGGCCGGGGTGATGCCCAGCCGTGCGGTGGGCGCCGTAATGCGCAGGTCGCAGGCGATCGCCAGGCCGCATCCGCCGCCGACACAATCACCGTCGATCGCCGCGATCACCGGCTTTTCCGCATGGGCCAGCGCATATTGGCTGGCGCGGATCGCGGCCTGGTTGGCGGCGCGCCAGTCAGCGTCGCCCGAACAGGCGGCAAATTCGTTGATGTCGGCGCCGGCGCAGAACAGGCCGGGCGTGGCCGAGGCGAGGATCAGCACGCGGATATCCGCATCGGCCATGGCATCGGCGACCATATGGGGCAGAGCCTCCCACATCGCCTGGGTCATGGCATTGCGGCGATCGGCCCGGTCGATCAGCAGCCGGGCGACCGCGCCGTCCCGCTCCAGGCGCAAGGTCATGCCGGCCAGGCTTCCAGCATCGGCACCAGTTCGTCGAAATGGTGGATCACCGCGTCGGCCTCCAGATTTTCTACCGGGCCATCGAGGAAGCCGAAGCTGACCGCGATGCTGGGAATGCCGGCATTGCGGGCGCCGGCAATGTCGTTGATCGTGTCGCCCAGGAAGATGGTGCGGCCGCCGCCGGCGCGCTCGATCATTGCATGGATCGGCGCCGGATCGGGCTTGGCAATGCCGACCGTGTCACCGGCAATGACCGAGGCGAAGCGGTCGAACAGGCCCAGTTGGTGCAGCAAGGGAAGGGTGAAGCGTTCCGCCTTGTTGGTGCAGATGGCGAGTTTTACGCCGCGCTCCGCCAGCGTATCCAGCATCGCCATCATGCCGGGATAGGGCAGGGAGTGGAGCGCCAGATTCTGTTCATAATAATCGAGCAGGATCGGCAGTGTCTGGTCGAGGATCGCCTCGTCATAGCCGCCCGACGCGTCGAGCGCGCGCTGCAGCATCACCTTGGCGCCCTTGCCGACGAAGGGCCGGATGGAATCGACCGGGAAGGGGGCTCGGCCGATCGTGCCGATCGCATAATTGACCGCCGCGGCCAGATCGCCGCTGGTGTCGAGCAGGGTGCCGTCGAGGTCGAAGCCGACAATGTCGAAGGATAAGCGTGCCATGGCATCGCCATGCCGCGTCGGCGGTGGCAATGGCAAGGCAAACATGGCAGAGAGCCGTGATATTCCAGACCACTTGAACGAAAAGGACGCGCTCGCCGTGACCGCACCTCGCCCCCTCGCAGTCGTCATCCTTGCCGCCGGGCAGGGCACAAGGATGAAGTCCGGCACGCACAAGGTGCTGCACCCGATCGCCGGGCGGCCGATGCTGCTGCACCTGCTTGCCAGTGTCGCGGACCTGCTGCCCGAGCGGCAGGTGGTCGTGGTCGGCGCCGGCCGCGAGCAGGTCGAAAAGGCGGTCGAGGGCAGCGGCGTCGCCATCGCCGTGCAGGAACAGCAGCTTGGCACCGGTCATGCCGTGGCGCAGGCGCATGATGCGCTGGCGGGGTTCGCCGGTGACGTGCTGATCCTCTATGGCGACGTGCCGCTGGTCAGCGGCGCGACGATGAAGGCGATGCTCGATCGGCTGAGCCGGGGCGACGAGCCGCGCGCGGTGGTGCTGGGCTTCCGCCCGGATGATGCCGCCGCCTATGGCCGGATCATCGCTGATGGCCAGGGCATCATCGAGAAGATGGTCGAGTTTAAGGATGCGAGCGAGGCCGAGCGCGCCATCACCCTGTGCAATAGCGGCCTGATGGCGGTGCGGGCGAGCGACCTGTTCGTGCTGCTCGACCAGATCGGCAACAACAATGCGGCCGGCGAATATTATCTGCCCGACATCATCATGCTGCCCGGCGCGAACAGCGCCGTGATCGAGACGGAAGCGTGGGAAGTGGCCGGCGTGAACAGCCGCGCCGAACTGGCCGGCGTCGAAGCCGTGTGGCAGGACCGCCGCCGGGCCGAGGCGATGCGCGAGGGCGTGACCCTGGTCGCGCCGCAGACCGTCTTCTTCTCGTACGACACTGTGCTGGGTCGCGACGTGACGGTCGAACCCAACGTCGTCTTCGGTCCGGGTGTCACCATCGCCGACAATGTCGTCATCCATGCCTTCTCCCATCTGGAAGGCGCGACCGTGGCCAGCGGCGCCGACATCGGCCCCTATGCCCGGCTGCGTCCGGGCGCTGACATCGGCCCCAAGGCGAAGGTCGGCAATTTCGTCGAGATCAAGAAGGCGCGCCTCGACGAAGGGGCGAAGGTCAATCACCTGTCCTATATCGGCGACGCCAGCGTCGGCGCAGCGGCCAATATCGGCGCGGGCACGATCACCTGCAATTATGACGGCTTCTTCAAATACAAGACGCAGATCGGGGCGGGCGCTTTCATCGGCTCCAACAGCGCGCTGGTCGCGCCGGCGACGATCGGCGATGGCGCGATCGTCGCGGCGGGCAGTGTCGTGACCAAGCCGGTTCCGGCCGACGCGCTGTGCCTCGTCCGGCCGCAACAGGAAAGCAAGCCGGGCTGGGCGGCGGCGTTCCGCACCCGCATGCGCGAGCGGAAGGCGAAGGCTTGAGCTTCATCCGGCGCCGGCCGTTTCTGTCCGCTCTGCTGCTCCTGCTGCTGATCGCGGTGGCAGGGCCGCTCTGGCTGTTGATGAATGCGCGCGCCATGCCGGTCGTGCGGCGCGCCGAGGTCGTGCTGCCTTTCCCGGCGGGCGCGCCGCAGCAGCCGATCAGGGTCGCGCTGCTGACCGACACCCATCTGTCCGGGCCGGACAACAGCCCGGCGCGGATGGCGCGGATCGTGGCCCGGATCAACGGCCTCAAGCCCGACCTCATCCTGCTGGGCGGCGACTATATCGGCGACAATAAATGGGGCGCGACCTATGATGCGCGCCACGCGATCGCCCCCTTTGCCGGGCTGCGCGCGCCGATGGGCGTGGTCGCGGTGCTGGGCAATCATGACAGTCGCAGCAGGAAGAACCGGGTGGCGCTCAGCGCCGACGACTGGCAGCGCGCCTTTGCCGATCTGGGCATCACCCTGGTGCAGGATGGCGCGGTGCGGCGCGGGCCGCTGGCGATCGGCGGGCTCAAGGATATCTATACCCGCAAGCCCGACATACCCGATACGCTGAAAGCGATGCAGGACATCGGTGGCGCGCCGGTGATCCTGTCGCACGGGCCTGATGTCTTCCCGCTGCTGCCCGATGCGCCGTCGCTGACCTTGGTCGGCCATACCCATTGCGGTCAGATGGCACTGCCCTTTGCCGGGATCGTCTATGTCCCCTCCCGCTATGGCACCCGCTATGCCTGCGGCCGCTATCAGGATGGCAAGAAGGCGATGATCGTGTCCGGGGGCGTGGGCACCAGTGGCCTGCCTTTCCGCATGCTGGCGCCGCCCGACATCTGGCTGATCACCATCCGGCCACGATGACATTCTTTTCATGGCTCGGCCATGGCGCTGTCGCCCGACCGGCATTAATGGCATGGCGACAAAGCTGTCCTATATGGACGCTATCTGACTAATCTGGTTCGGCGGGGCTTTCCACCATGTGCGGTATCATCGGAATTATCGGTAAGGATCAGGTCGCGGAACGACTGGTCGATGGCCTCAAGCGACTGGAATATCGCGGCTATGACAGTGCCGGCGTCGCCACCGTGCATGATGGCCGGATCGATCGCCGCCGGGCCGAGGGCAAGCTCAACAATCTGGTCAAGGAACTGGCCGCCTCGCCGCTGGCCGGCACCACCGGCATCGCCCATACCCGCTGGGCGACCCATGGGGCACCGACCACCAGCAATGCGCACCCCCATGCGACCGGCGAAGTGGCGCTGGTCCACAATGGCATCATCGAGAATTTCAAGCCGCTGCGCGACGAACTGATTGCCCGCGGCCGCACCTTCGACAGCCAGACCGACACCGAAGTGGTCGCCCATCTGGTCAGCGAACTGGTGGAGCAGGGCGTGGCGCCGAAGGAGGCCGTGGCGCAGGTGCTACCGCGCCTGCACGGTGCCTTCGCACTCGCCATCCTGTTCAAGAGTCATCCCGACATGCTGATCGGCGCGCGCCTCGGTTCGCCGCTGGTAGTGGGCTATGGCGATGGCGAGACCTTCCTCGGCTCCGACGCGCTGGCACTGGCGCCGCTGACCCAGCGCATCGCCTATCTGGACGAAGGCGACTGGGTCGTCATCACCAGGGACGGCGCCGAAATCTTCGACAAGGACAATAACCCGGTCGAACGCCCTGTCACGATCAGCGGCGTATCCGGCGCGATGATCGACAAGGGCAATCATCGCCACTTCATGCAGAAGGAAATCTATGAGCAGCCGGTCGTCGTGGCCCAGACGCTCAAGGCCTATCTGCAGCGGATGGACGACCGCGTGTCGCTGCCGATCCCGGATTTCGACCTGTCGACCATCCGCCGCGTCACCATCGTCGCCTGCGGCACCAGCTTCTATGCCGGCATGGTCGCGCGCTACTGGTTCGAACAATTCGCCCGCGTGCCGGTCGATTTGGATTTCGCCTCCGAGTTCCGCTACCGCGAGCCGGTGATGGAGGAGGGCGGCCTGGCCCTGTTCATCAGCCAGTCGGGCGAAACCGCCGACACGCTCGCCGCGCTGCGCTATGCCCGCGCCCAGGGGCAGAAGATCGCCGTCGTCGTCAATGTGCCGACCAGTTCGATGGCGCGCGAGGCCGACCTGCTGCTGCCGACCCATGCCGGCCCGGAAATCGGCGTCGCCTCGACCAAGGCCTTTACCTGCCAGTTGGCCGTGCTGGCCGCCTTTGCCGCCAATCTGGCGCGGGCCAAGGGCAAGCTCAGCGCCAAGGATGAGAAGGAAATCGTCCGCCACCTCGCCGAAGCGCCCGCCGCGATCAACGGCGCGCTCGCCTATGACGAGGCGATCGAGGCGATGGCCCATCATATCGTGCCGGCCCGCGATGTCCTGTATCTCGGCCGCGGCACCGACTATCCGCTGGCGCTGGAAGGTGCGCTGAAACTCAAGGAAATCAGCTATATCCATGCCGAGGGCTATGCCGCCGGCGAGATGAAGCATGGCCCGATCGCGCTGATCGACGAACTGGTGCCGGTGATCTGCATCGCGCCCAGCGGCCCCTTGTTCGAAAAGACCGTCAGCAACATGCAGGAGGTGCAGGCGCGCGGCGGCAAGGTGGTGCTGATTTCCGACTATGACGGGGTGCAGGCGGCAGGCGAAGGCTGTCTCGCTACCATCACCATGCCCAAGGTCCACCCGCTGATCGCGCCGATGGTCTATGCCGTGCCGGTTCAGCTGCTGGCCTATCATGTCGCCGTGCTGAAGGGCACCGACGTCGATCAGCCGCGCAATCTGGCGAAGAGCGTCACCGTCGAATAATCGGCCGCCACGCAGCGGCGGCCGATCCGAGGGATAGGGTCAGCCGCCACCGGGCGAATTATGGCCACCGGCCGGCACCGGGCCACCGCTTGGCGCGTGGCTGTGGTCGGGATTGCTGTCCCAGTCGATATGATAAAGGTCGAAGCGGCGGTCGCGCAGGTTGCGGACCGTGCCTTCGGCGCGCGCCCAGCTGAGGTCGGCCAGATTGACGTCCGCCATGGTCAGCGTCTCGACATTCTCGCTCGCCTCGGCTGCGATGCCATCACGGGCGAAGGGCAGGTCGCACGGCGTCAGGATCGCGCTCTGGGCATATTGGATGTCCATATTGTCGACGTTGGGCAGATTGCCGACATTGCCCGACATCACGACATAGCATTGATTCTCGATCGCGCGGGCCTGCGCGCAATAGCGCACGCGCATATAGCCCAGGCGCGAGTCGGTGCAGAAGGGGACGAAGATGATGCGCGCGCCCTGATCGACCAGGCGGCGGGCCAGTTCGGGAAATTCGCTGTCATAACAGATCAGCACGCCGATCGGGCCGCAGTCGGTCTGGATCACGTCGAGCGCGTCGCCGCCCTTGATGTTCCACCAGAAGGCTTCGTTGGGGGTCGGGTGGATCTTTTCCTGGGTGTGGACCGATCCGTCGCGCAGCGCGACATAGGCGATGTTCTGGATGTCGCCATCATCGGCGCGGGTCGGGTGCGATCCGCCGATGATGTTGATATTATATTCCAGCGCCATCCGCGTCAGTTCCTTGGTCAGGCGCGGGGTATAGCCGGTCAGCCGGTCGATCGCCTCGATCGGCGACAGCTTCTTGGTCTCGAACGAGAGCAGGGGCAAAGTGAACAGCTCGGGAAAGACGATGAAGTCCGATCGGTAATCGGCCGCCACGTCGACGAAATATTCGATGTTGCGAACGAACTCGTCGAAATCCTTCACCGCGCGCGCCTGCAGCTGGCAGGTGGCGAGGCGGACGCTTTCGACGCCGCGCGGCACCCGCATTTCCGGCGCCTCGTCCGGGTCTACATAGGGATTGCGCCAGACCAGATGCGCCGCATGTCCGTCCGACTGCTTGTCTTCGGGAAGGTAATTTTCCAGCACGCCCAGCGGCTCGAACTGGTTCTTCAACTGGAAGCTGATGACCTGGTCGCGCAGCTTGCCGCTGACCACCTTTTCCAGATAGTCGGCTGCGCTGCCGGCGCGGCGCTTGGCGCGGGCATAGCCGGGCATGCGGCCCGCAATGACGATGCCGTGCAGGTCGAGTTCCTCGGCCAGTTCCTTGCGCTCGTCATAGAGGCGCTGGCCGATGCGCAGCCCGCGCAGCTTGGGATCGACCGCCATTTCATAGCCATAAAGCCATTCGCCCGCCGCGCTGTGGCGGGTGCCGAAACCGTTGGCGGTGATCTCCTCCCAGTCATGATGGGAAAAGGCCATCGCCTTGCTGACGCGCATGGTGGCGCAATAGCCCACGACCTTGCTGTCATAGAGGGCGACGAAGCAGCCATTGGGGAAATTGTTGATCTGGCCGCGGATGGTGGCCAGCGAATAATTGGGCATGCCGGGATAGGCCCGAGCGATCAGCCGCTGGATGCCGCGCACATCGCCGGGCACCGCCGCCCGGACTTCCAGGCGCTTCTTGGCTGTCGTGGTCATTCTTTGCTCCCGTCGCATCAATCCGAAAAGGAAAAGGCGGCGCCGGGATGCGGCGCCGCCTCGTTCCGTTTCCGTATTGAAAGCTTCAGGAAGCGATCAGTTCCGGGAAAAAGCCTTTATCAGGCCCACTTGGCCATTTCGGCTTCCAGATTGACGCGGATCGCCTCGAAGAACTGCTCCGTGGTCATCCAGGCCTGATCCGGGCCGATCAGCAGGGCCAGATCCTTGGTCATCGCGCCGCCTTCGACGGTCTTGATGCAGACCTGCTCCAGCGTCTCGGCGAACTTCACGACGTCCGGCGTGTCGTCGAACTTGCCGCGGAACGACAGGCCCTGGGTCCAGGCGAAGATCGAGGCGATCGGGTTGGTCGAGGTCGCCTTGCCCTGCTGGTGCTGGCGATAGTGGCGGGTGACGGTGCCGTGCGCGGCTTCGGCTTCCACGGTCTTGCCGTCGGGCGACAGCAGGACGGAGGTCATCAGGCCGAGCGAGCCGAAGCCCTGGGCCACGGTGTCCGACTGGACGTCGCCGTCATAGTTCTTGCAGGCCCAGACGAACTTGCCGCTCCACTTCAGCGCCGAAGCGACCATGTCGTCGATCAGGCGATGTTCGTAGACGATGCCGGCCGCCTTGAACTTGTCGGCGAATTCGGCGTCGAACACTTCCTGGAACAGATCTTTGAAGCGGCCGTCATAGGCCTTGAGGATGGTGTTCTTGGTCGACAGATAGACGGGCCAGCCGCGGTTCAGGCCATAGTTGAAGCTGGCCTTGGCGAAATCGCGGATCGATTCGTCGAGATTGTACATGCCCATGGCAACGCCGGCGCTGGGGAATTCGAACACTTCATATTCGAGTTCCTCGCCATTGGTGCCGACCCACTTCATGGTCAGCGTGCCGGCGCCGGGCACCTTGAAATCGGTGGCCTTATACTGGTCGCCAAAGGCGTGACGGCCGACGACGATCGGGTCGGTCCAGCCCGGAACCAGGCGGGGGACATTCTTGATGACGATCGGTTCGCGGAACACGACGCCACCCAGGATGTTGCGGATGGTGCCGTTGGGCGACTTCCACATCTTCTTGAGGCCGAATTCCTCGACGCGCGCTTCGTCGGGGGTGATGGTGGCGCACTTCACGCCGACGCCATATTCCTTGATCGCGTTGGCCGCGTCGATCGTGATCTGGTCGCTGGTCTCGTCGCGCTTCTCGACCGAAAGATCATAATATTTCAGGTCGACGTCGAGATAGGGGAGAATGAGGCGCTCACGGATCCATTCCCAGATGATGCGGGTCATTTCGTCGCCGTCGATTTCCACGACGGGGTTTTTCACCTTGATCTTCGCCATAGCGCCTATTCGCCTTCTTCTCTTGGGTGGAATTATGGGGACGCCCTACGGCCTGCGCCGCCAATGTTCAACCGTCCAGCGCCGGATTTCCGGCCGATCATGCGATGCATGCGCAAGACTGTTGTGCGATGCGCGTTCATGCCGGGAGCCAAGGACGGGGATCGTCGTTGTCAGGATCAATGTCTCCCCCTAAAGACATGCCCATGGAAAATGACGAGATCACGATTGCCGCAGGCGGCAATGTCAAATGGCGCTTCCCCTCGGTCCATCCCGAAGGGGTGAAGTTCGGCGCGATCGCGGCTGCGATCACCGGCCTGTTCTTCGTGATGGGCTGGGAAATCATCGGCTGGCTGATGCTGATGGTCACCATCTGGGTGCTGGCCTTCTTCCGCGATCCGATCCGCGCCGTGCCGCAGGATGAAGGCGCGATCATCGCCCCGGCGGATGGCCTGGTGACCCTGATCCAGCGCGTGCCGCCGCCGCGCGAGATGGCCGGGCCCGATGGCCTGGGCGATCAGCCGCTGATCCGCGTGTCGATTTTCATGAGCGTGTTCGACGTCCATATCAACCGTACCCCGATCGGCGGCACGGTGAAGGCCGTCACCTATATTTCGGGCAAGTTCCTCAACGCCGATCTCGACAAGGCGAGCGAGGATAATGAGCGCCAGCATATCCTGGTCGAGCGTCATGACGGCCTGCGCGTCGGCTTCACCCAGATTGCCGGCCTTGTCGCGCGTCGCATCGTGCCCTTCGTCAAGCCGGGCGACATGGTCGCCGCCGGCCAGCGCATCGGCCTCATCCGCTTTGGCAGCCGTGTCGACGTCTATCTGCCCGCCGGCACCGCGCCGCGCGTGATCCTGGGCCAGCGCACCGTCGCGGGCGAGACGATCCTGGGCCAGATCGGCGATCGCCGCGTGATCGCGGGCATCCAGCAGTGAGGCGGCGTCGCGCCGTTCCGCGCGGGCTGCGGCGCGGCATCACGCTGCGCATGCTGGCACCCAATGCGGTGACGGCGATGGCGCTGTGCTTCGGCCTCACCGGCGTGCGCTACGGCATTTCGGGCGAGTGGGAACGGGCGGTATTGTCCATCCTGTTCGCCGGCGTGCTTGACGGACTGGACGGTCGGATCGCCCGGATGCTGCGGGGCGAGAGCCGCTTTGGCGCCGAACTGGATTCGCTGTCCGATTCGATTGCCTTTGGCGTCGCGCCGGCGCTGATCCTCTATCTCTGGTCGCTGCATGCCATGCCGAAATTCGGCTGGATCTTCGCGCTTGCCCATGCCCTGTCCTGCGCGCTGCGCCTGGCGCGGTTCAACGCCAATATCGATGTCGAGGAACAGCCGCACAAATCGGCCGGCTTCCTGACCGGCGTGCCGGCCCCGGCCGGCGCCGGCCTCACCTTCGTGCCGCTCTATCTGTGGCTGGTGACGGGCGAAGAGATTTTCCGCGCCTGGTATGTGGTCGCGCCCTGGACCGCGTTCGTGGCCTTCCTGATGATCTCGAGCATTGCCACCTATAGCTGGTCGGCGCTGCGGCTGCGCAAGCGCGTCCGGCTGGAACTCATCGCCTTTGTCGGCCTGTTGGCGGCGGCGCTGGCGACCCAGCCCTGGTTCACTCTGCTGCTGATCTGCGGCGTCTATGTGCTGCTGATCCCGTTCGGTATCCTGTCCTACGCCAAGGTGCGCAAGCAGCCTGTCGGCTGAGCCGAATGCCCTGTTCAGGCAGCGAGGGCGCTGCCGGGCAGGGCGGTGGCGGACAGGGTAGTGCTGCGGC
The DNA here is from genome assembly GCF_056859495.1 of Sphingobium sp. L-44. Taxonomy (NCBI): domain Bacteria; kingdom Pseudomonadati; phylum Pseudomonadota; class Alphaproteobacteria; order Sphingomonadales; family Sphingobiaceae; genus Sphingobium; species Sphingobium sp. L-44. The sequence continues at coordinate 49,222 of NZ_JBSXOQ010000093.1, forward strand.
CCGGCTGGCGAACGCGGTTCCGCGTGATGCGGATGTGATAGACGGGCGGGGTCTGGGGAATCGGCTCGAACAGCAGGGCTGCCGCCATCTTCTGATGATAGAGCGCAAACATCCAGGCAATGGTGCCGACCGCCAGCAGGAAGGCGGCGGAGAAAATGGTCGCTGCAACAATGGTGAACATGGCCGCTGACTTTCTATCTTGCCATTTGCACGCTTAGGCTCACTATGTCGTTGCAAACGGGCGTTTAGACTGTTTGTTCCATCTGTTCACTTTATGTTCTCATATTGAGAGCGAGTCAACCCCTTGCGCAACGGGGTTTTGGGCGTTAAAGGCGCGCCCATTCCACATGGGAATCGACATATCCGGTGCCGGACGGGTCTTTGAGACCATCCAAGGTTCCTGATTCCCAGAGGTAGCAACCGGAAGGAGAAATGATTATGGCGACCCCCGTCGTCACCATGCAGCAATTGATCGAGGCTGGCGCCCACTTCGGCCACCAGACCCACCGCTGGAACCCGCGGATGAAGCCGTATATCTTCGGCGACCGCAACGGCATCCACATCCTTGACCTGTCGCAGACCGTGCCGCTCTTCGCGCGCGCCCTCGACTTCGTGTCGGCCACCGTCGCCGGCGGCGGCAAGGTTCTGTTCGTCGGCACCAAGCGCCAGGCCCAGGATCCGATCGCCGAAGCCGCCCGCAAGTCGGGTCAGCACTTCGTCAACCATCGCTGGCTGGGCGGCATGCTCACCAACTGGAAGACCATCTCGGGCTCGATCAAGCGCCTGAAGACCCTCGAAGAGAAGCTGTCGGGCGATACCCACGGCTTCACCAAGAAGGAAGTCCTCCAGATGACCCGCGAGCGCGAGAAGCTGGAACTGTCGCTGGGCGGCATCCGCGACATGAACGGCATCCCCGATGTCATGTTCGTGATCGACGCCAACAAGGAAGAGCTGGCGATCAAGGAAGCCAACACCCTGGGTATCCCGGTTGTCGCCATCCTCGACTCGAACGTCTCGCCCGACGGCATCGCCTTCCCGGTTCCGGCGAACGATGACGCCAGCCGCGCCATCCGCCTCTACTGCGACGCCGTTGCCGCCGCCGCCACCAAGGGCAACCGTGGTGCGCAGCAGGCTTCGGGCATCGACCTGGGCGCTCTGGACGAGCCCGAGGCCGAAGAGGTCGTCGCGCAGGCCTGATCCGCGGTCTTCGAACTGCAAGAATGACAGGCTAGGGCGCGGTCCATTACGGAACGCGCCCTAGTGCTTATCTGATTAAACCCCTTTTGATTTAGGAGCCTCAACATGGCCGAGATTACCGCTGCCGCCGTCAAGGAACTGCGCGACCGTTCGGGCGCGGGCATGATGGATTGCAAGAAGGCCCTCACCGAAGCCAATGGCGACATCGAAGCGGCGACCGACTGGCTGCGCGCCAAGGGTCTGGCTGCTGCCCAGAAGAAGTCGAGCCGCACCGCCGCTGAAGGCCTGGTCGGCGTTGCCGTCGCCGGCACCAAGGGTGTTGCCGTCGAAGTGAACAGCGAAACCGACTTCGTTGCCAAGAACGACCAGTTCCAGGACTTCGTTCGCACCGTGTCGACCGTTGCGCTGGAATCGGGCGCGGCTGACGCCGAAGCCCTGTCGGCCCAGCCGCACCCCGCCGGCGGCACCATCGCCGAAAAGCTGGTCGCCAACATCGCCACCATCGGCGAAAATCAGAATCTGCGTCGCGTCGCCCATGTCGAAGTGACCGAAGGCGTCGTCGTGCCCTACGTGCACAACGCTGCTGCGCCGGGCCTCGGCAAGATCGGCGTGCTCGTTGCGCTCGAAGGCGATGCCCCCGCCGACGTTCTGGAGCCGCTGGGCAAGCAGCTGGCCATGCACATCGCCGCTGCCTTCCCGCTGGCCCTGTCGGCTGACGACATCGATCCGGCCCTGCTGGAGCGTGAGCGCGCGATCGCCGCTGAAAAGGCTGCCGAATCGGGCAAGCCCGCCGAAATCGTCGCCAAGATGGTCGACGGTGCGGTCGCCAAGTTCGCCAAGGAGCAGGCCCTGCTCTCGCAGCTGTTCGTGATGGACAACAAGACCCCGATCGCCGACGTCGTCGCCAAGGCGGCCAAGGATGCCGGCAAGTCGATCTCGCTCAAGTCCTATGTCCGCTTCCAGCTGGGTGAAGGCATCGAGAAGGAAGTCAGCGACTTCGCCGCCGAAGTGGCTGCTGCCGCCGGCGCCTGATCGCCGATCGAGCGACAAGCAAAGGGAAGGGGCGTCCTGCGGGGCGCCCTTTTTCTATGAGAGCATGGTGCGTTCGGCGGTCGGCGCCGGTCGGGCCGGGCGCCATCGGTGCCGCTTTCTCCATGAAGAGGCTGGAGCGCACGACAAACGCCCCTTGGCATCGCGCTTTACCGCCTCTAATGTCCCGGCCGCTTCCCCTGCCAACCATCAAGGATTCTTGCCCCACATGACCCGGCCAGCCTTCAAACGCATCCTGCTGAAATTGTCGGGCGAGGTGCTGATGGGGTCCGGCCAGTTCGGCATCGATCCCGAGACCGTCGATCGCGTCGCTGGCGAAATCGCCGCGGCGAAGGATGCGGGCTTCGAACTGTGCGTGGTCGTGGGTGGCGGCAACATCTTCCGCGGCCTTGCCGGCGCGGCCAAGGGCTTCGACCGCACCAGCGCCGACTATATGGGCATGCTGGCGACCGTGATGAACGCGCTGGCGGTGCAGAATGCGCTGGAAAAGATCGGCTGCGACACCCGCGTTCAGTCGGCCATTCCGATGGCGTCGGTGTGCGAACCCTATATCCGGCGCAAGGCCGTGCGCCACATGGAGAAGGGCCGGATCGTGATCTTCGCGGCGGGCACCGGCAATCCCTTCTTCACCACCGATACCACGGCGGCCCTGCGCGCAGCGGAAATGAACTGCGACGCGCTGTTCAAGGGCACCAGCGTCGATGGCATCTATGATGCCGATCCCAAGAAGGTCGCGGACGCCACCCGCTATGAGGCGATCAGCTTCGATCAGGTGCTGACCGACAATCTCAAGGTCATGGACGCCAGCGCGATCGCGCTGTGCCGTGAAAATCATATTCCCATCGTCGTCTTCAACATCCGCGAGGAAGGCAACCTGGCCAAGGTGCTGGCGGGTGAAGGCACCGCGACGATCGTGCAAAATCAGGAGCGCTAATAATGGCCCAGTATAACAAGTCCGACCTCGAACGCCGCATGGCCGGCGCAATCGAAGCGCTGAAGGGCGATCTCACCGGTCTGCGCACCGGCCGCGCCAATGTGCAGCTGCTCGATCCCGTCATGGTCACCGTCTATGGCGCCAACATGCCGCTGAACCAGGTCGCCACCGTGTCGGCGCCCGAGCCGCGCATGCTGTCGGTCCAGGTGTGGGACAAGGCCAATGTCGGCCCCTGCGACAAGGCGATCCGCTCGGCGGGCCTGGGCCTCAACCCGATCGTCGACGGCCAGACGCTGCGCCTGCCGATCCCGGACCTCACCGAGGAACGCCGCAAGGAACTGGCCAAGCTCGCCAGCAAATATGCCGAAGGCGCGCGCGTCGCCGTCCGCAACGTCCGTCGCGACGGCATGGACAGCCTGAAGACCGACGAGAAGAAGGGCGAGATCAGCGAAGACGAGCGCAAGCGTCTGGAAACCGAAGTCCAGAAGCTGACCGACGCCACCATCGTGGATATCGACGCGGCCGCTTCGGCCAAGGAAAAGGAAATCCTCGGCCAGTAAGCCGGGGCTTTTCTTTCGCGGCCAAAGCACGCATTCCTATCTGATGGCCACACAAGCCAAGCCCGATCTTACCAGCGCTGCGCCTGCCCATGGTGCGCGTCATGTCGCCATCATCATGGACGGCAATGGCCGCTGGGCGAAGAAGCGGCTGTTGCCGCGCATCGCCGGCCATCGCGCCGGGGTGGAGGCGGTGCGCCGTGTCGCCCGCGCGGCGCAGGATATGGGCCTTGAATGCCTGACGCTCTACGCCTTTTCTTCGGAGAACTGGAAGCGTCCGGCGACCGAGGTGTCCGACCTGATGGGGCTGCTGCGCCATTTCATCCAGTCGGATATCGACGAGTTCCATGCCAATGGCGTGCGGCTGCGGGTGATCGGCAACTACAAGGCGCTGGAGCCTGGCTTGGTCGAACTGATCGAAAGCGCGATGGCGCGCACCGCCGCCAACACTGGCCCGGTGATCGCGATCGCGCTCAACTATGGCGCGCAGGACGAGATGGTGCGCGCGGCGCAGCGTCTGGCCGAGCGGGTGGCGAGCGGTGAATTGTCGGCCGAAAATATCGGCATCGAAGCGATCGACGCCGAACTCTACACTGCCGACCTGCCGCCGCTCGACCTGCTGATCCGCACCTCGGGCGAGCAGCGGCTCAGCAATTTCATGCTGTGGCAGGCGGCTTATGCCGAACTCTATTTTACCGATATGCTCTGGCCCGATTTCGATGGCCGGGCATTGGCGCAGGCGCTCGACGCCTTCCGCATGAGGGACCGCCGTTTCGGCGGACTGTGAGTAACATGTCGAGTGAATTGCGGACCCGCACGATCGTTGGCCTTGGCCTGATCGCCGTTGCCGTCGGCGCGCTGGTCTTTGGCGGCTTCGTCTTCTGGATGCTGCTGTCGATCGCCGGTGTGCTGATGATGGGCGAATGGGGCATGCTGACCGGCGCCTCGTCCGATCAGCGCAAGATGGCGATGTATGCCGTCTCGGTGCCGCTGGCGATCCTCTGCCCGGTGGCGGCGGGCGTGTCCTGGCTCGGCTTCGGCCTGATGATGGCCTCTTTCTTCTTCGTGCTGATCACCAGCCGCGCGATCAAGCTGGCGCTCGGCATTCTCTATATCTGTCTGCCGGTGATGGCGCTGCTGTTCCTGCGCGGGCAGGCGCCCGACAGCCATGGCCTGCTGCTCGCCTTCTGGGCACTCGGTCTGGTCTGGGCCACCGATATCGGCGCCTATTTTGCCGGTCGCTCGATCGGCGGGCCCAAGCTGGCGCCACGGGTCAGCCCGTCCAAGACCTGGTCGGGGCTGGGCGGCGGCGTGCTCGCGGCCCTGCTCACCGGCTTCCTTCTCTATCGTTTTGCTGACCTGCCGATCCAACTGGCGGCGGCAAGCGGCCTGCTCGCGGTTGCGGCACAGCTTGGCGATCTGCTCGAAAGCGCGATGAAGCGCCGCGCCGGCGTCAAGGACAGCAGCAATCTGCTGCCCGGCCATGGCGGGGTGATGGACCGGCTCGACGGCGTGGTAGCGGCGGCGCCGCTCGCCGCCTTGCTCTATCTGGTCCTGGCGGGCGCCTGATGCGCAGCGTTTCCGTCTTCGGCGCCACCGGATCGGTCGGCATGTCGACGCTGGACCTGATCCAGCGCGACCCCGATGCCTATGCGGTCATTGCCCTGACCGCCAACCGCGATGTCGCCGGCCTTGCCGCCGCCGCGCGCGCGGTCGGTGCGCAGATCGCCGTGGTCGCGGACGAAGCCCATTATGGCGCGCTCAAGGACGCGCTTGCCGGATCGGGTGTCGAGGCGGCGGCGGGCGAGGGCGCGCTGGTCGATGCCGCGGCGGCGGGTGCCGACTGGACCATGGCTGCGATCGTCGGCTGCGCGGGCCTCAAGCCCACCATCGCCGCGCTGCAGGCCGGCGGTACGGTGGCGCTGGCCAACAAGGAATCGCTGGTGTCGGCCGGCGCGCTGATGATGCAGGCGGCGACCGCATCGGGCGCGACGCTGCTGCCGGTGGACAGCGAGCATAATGCGATCTTCCAGTGCCTGGCGGGCAGCAGCCTGGACGATGTCGCGCGCATCATCCTGACCGCGAGCGGCGGACCGTTCCGCACGCTCGGCTATGAGGATATGCGCGCCATCACACCGGCGCAGGCCGTGGCTCATCCCAACTGGTCGATGGGCGCGAAGATCAGCGTCGACAGCGCGACGATGATGAACAAGGGGCTGGAATTGATCGAGGCGGCCCATCTCTTTCCGGTCGGGCTCGACCGGATCGAGATATTGGTCCACCCGCAATCGGTCATCCATTCGATGGTCGAATATCGCGACCGGTCCACTTTGGCACAGCTCGGTTCGCCCGACATGCGCATCCCGATCGCCCATGCGCTGGCCTGGCCGGCGCGGATCGCCACGCCCTGCCAGCCGCTCGACCTGGCCCGGATCGGCCGTCTGGACTTTGAAGTGCCCGACGACCGGCGCTTCCCGGCGCTGCGCTTAGCGCGCGCGGCGGCGCAGGCGGACGACGCATCGGCCGCCATCCTCAACGCCGCCAACGAGGTCGCCGTGGCGGCCTTTCTGGCCGGCCGCATCGGCTTCCTTGATATCGCCATGATTGTGGAGGATGTTCTCAATCGCTATAGCGCGCCGATGCCTGCCTGCATGGACGATGTCCTGCACGCCGATGCAACGGCACGGGTTATGGCGGGTGATGTGATGGAAAGATTGACGGTTTGATCCACAATCCCGGTTTCCTGTTGACCATCTTGGCTTTCGTGGCGGTCATCGGGCCGCTCGTCTTCGTGCATGAACTGGGTCATTATCTGGTCGGACGCTGGTGCGGGGTGAAGGCGGAGGCCTTCTCGATCGGCTTCGGCCCGGAAATCGCCGCCTGGGTGGACAGGCGCGGCACCCGCTGGCGGCTCGCGGCGCTGCCGCTGGGCGGCTATGTCCGCTTCAAGGGCGACATGAACGCGGCCAGCCAGACCGATCCCAAATGGCTGGAAATGTCAGCGCAGGATCGCGCCGAAAGCTTCCCGGCCAAGCCGTTGTGGCAGCGCGCGGCGATCGTCGCCGCCGGCCCGGCGATCAATTTCCTCTTCGCCATCCTGATCCTGGCCGCCTTCGCCTTCCTGCATGGCGAAAGCCGGACCCCGGCGGTTGCTGGCATGGTCCAGCCCGGCAGCGCCGCTGCCATGGCCGGCATTCAGCCGGGCGATCGCATCGTCTCGCTCAATGGCCGGGCGATGAGCACCTTCGACGATATCCGTCTTTATGCGCAGATCCGTCCCGGTGAGCCGGTGACGATCCTGCTCGACCGCAAGGGGCAGGTGATCGAGAAGCAGGGCCATGTCGGCGCGGTCAGCGAAGATGACGGTTTCGGCAACAAGTTCCGCATCGGGCGGCTGGGCATCGCGCCGGGCGAGCCCGTGATCGAGCCGGTCAGCCTGCTGCGCGCGCCCGTGGTGGCGATCGAGCGGACCGGCCAGATCATCCGCACCATGGTGGAGACGCTGGGCCAGGTGATCGGCGGCGACCGTTCGGTCAAGGAACTGGGCGGGCCGCTCAAGATCGCACAGGTGTCGGGGCAGGCGGCGACGCTGGGGCTGGAGAGCTTCATCTTCTTCATCGCCCTCATCTCGATTAACTTGGGGTTCATCAACCTCTTGCCAATTCCCATGCTGGATGGCGGTCATCTGCTTTTCTATGGGGTGGAGGCAGTGCAGCGGCGGCCGGTGAGCCCGCAGGTGCAGGATTGGGCCTATCGGTCGGGTCTGGCGCTGCTGATGACGGTCATGTTGCTGGTGACCTTCAACGATTTGTCGTCTTTCGGATTGTGGGAGCGGCTGTCCGGCTTGATCGGCTGAGCCGCATCGGGCAGGGAAGGCGCGGTTCGGCGCCGTCTATTTCTGGCGAAACAGTTTTTTACTTTTTTGAGGTGAGCGGGTGACAGCGATGAACAGCAGCAAGGGCCAGCGTCCGATCATCGCGGCCCTGTTGGCCACGACGATGATTGCGGGCCTGTCGGCCGTGCCGGCGATGGCCCAGAATGCGGCCCCGGCAGCACCGGCGGCTGCGCCGATCGCGACGTCCACGGCCAATACGCCCGAAGGCACGATCCGCAGCATCACCGTGACCGGCACCCAGCGCCTGGAGCAGGACACGGTCATGTCCTACACCAAGCTGCGCGTGGGCCAGGCCTTCAGCCAGGAATCGCTCGATCAGGCGCTGCGCGACCTGTATGAGACCGAACTCTTCGCCGACGTCCAGATCCGCAACGATGGCGGTGCGCTGACCGTCGAGGTGAAGGAAAACCCCGTCATCAACCGTATCGTCCTTGAAGGTAATAAGCGCCTGAAGGACGACAAGATCCGTCCCGAAATAAAACTGGCGCCGCGCCAGATCTATACCCGCTCCAAGGTCCGCGCCGACGTCGCCCGCATCGTCGAGCTGTATCGCCGCCAGGGCCGCTTTGCCGCGACGATCGAGCCCAAGATGGTCCAGCTGGACCAGAACCGCGTCGACATCGTGTTCGAAATCTCGGAAGGGCCCAAGTCCAAGGTCCGCCAGATCAACATCATCGGCAACGAGAAGTTCAAGGACGGCGAACTGCGCGGCCAGATGGTGACCAAGCAGTCGCGCTGGTTCCGCATCTTCTCGTCGGGCACCAGCTATGACCCGGATCGCCTGGCCTATGACCAGCAGAAGCTGCGCCAATTCTACCTGACCGAAGGCTATGCCGATTTCCGCGTGATCTCGGCCGTCGCGGAACTGACGCCTGACAAGCAGGACTTCATCATCACTTATGTGGTCGAGGAAGGGGATCGCTACAAGTTTGGCGACGTGAAGGTCGAATCCGATATTCGCGACCTGTCGGGCGATGCGCTGACCCGCCGCCTGCCGATGAAGAAGGGCGACTGGTACAATGCCAAGCAGGTCGAGGACACGGTCGATACGCTGAGCGAAACCGCCGGCCTGTTCGGCTATGCCTTCGCCCAGGTCGAACCTGACTTCAATCGGTCGAAGGACGACCTGACGATGGGGATCAATTTCCGCATCGCCAACGCCCCGCGCGTCTATGTCGAGCGCGTCGACATCAACGGCAACACGCTGACCCAGGACAAGGTCGTCCGCCGCGAGTTCCGCCTGGCCGAAGGCGACGCCTTCAACAGCTTCCTCGTCAAGCGCTCGAAGGACCGTATCAACTCGCTCGGCTTCTTCCAGGAAAAGCTGGACATTGAGCAGAAGCCCGGCTCGGCGCCCGACCGCATCGTGCTGGAAACCAACGTCCAGGAAAAGTCGACCGGCGAACTCTCGCTCTCGGCCGGCTACTCCTCGCTCGAACGCTTCATCATCTCGGCGTCGATCACCCAGCGCAACTTCCGCGGCAAGGGCCAGGAACTGCGCACCTCGGTCAATTATTCGGCTTATTCCAAGTCGGTCGAAGTGGGCTTCACCGAGCCCTATTTCATGGACAAGAATATCGCGCTGGGCGGCGACATCTATCGCCGCGACCTCAACAGCTTCCGTTATCTCAGCAATAACGACCGCGACACCACCTATGAACAGACCACGACCGGCTTCCAGCTGCGGGCCGGCGTGCCGATCACCGAATATGTGTCGCTGGCACTGCGCTACACGCTGAACTTCGACGACGTGACGCTGGACAAGGACACCTATTATACCGACGGCGTCTGCGACCCGCTGCTGGCCGGCCGCTATCTCTGCGATGCCATCGGCAAGCGCACGACCTCGTCGATCGGCTACTCGCTGATCTATGATACCCGTGACAACCGCATCCGTCCGACCCGTGGCCAGACCGTTACGCTCAGCCAGGACTTTGCCGGCCTGGGCGGCGATGTCCGCTACATCCGCACCCGCGCCAATGCTGCCAAATATTGGGGGCTGGGCGGCGGCTTCATCTTCTCGCTGACAGGCGAAGGCGGCTATATCCACAGCCTCCAGGGCACGCGCTATGACGCCACCGGCGCCGAAGTCGACCCGATCCGCCTGACCGACCGCTTCTTCCTGGGTGAACCGCAGATGCGCGGCTTCGACATTCGCGGCGTTGGTCCGCGCGTGAAGCGCTATTATCTGGTTTCGCAGACCAATGATGACGGTTCCACCAGCTATGTCCGCCAGACCGGCAACAATAATGTGTCGGATGACGCGCTGGGTGGCCGCGTCTATTATATGGCCCGCGCCGAAATGGAGATTCCGCTGGGTTCGGGTGCCCGTGAAATGGGCCTGCGTCCGTCGATCTTCGCGGATGTCGGCGCCGTTGCCGGCCTGAAGAATCCGGGCACCATCAACTTTGCGGGCTATTGCTCCGACTCCACCGGTTCGCTGAGCACCGTCCGTGCGACCGGCACGGCGGCCAGCCCGGTCTGCCCTGTTGGCTATGACACCAAGAGCGGCATGTTCGAGGAAGATTATCTGGGCGACACGCTGAAACCGCGTCTGTCCGTGGGCTTCGGCGTCAACTGGAACTCGCCCTTCGGGCCGTTCCGCATCGACATCGCCAAGGCCCTGCTCAAGGAACCAGGGGACGACAACAAACTCATCACCTTCAACGTAGGGACTCAATTCTGATGAAGACGTTTATCAAGGCTCTGGCGCTCGGTATCGCGCCTGTCACCGCCATCGCTCTGACCGCCGCGCCGGCCGCTGCCCAGTCGAAGCAGGGCATCGCCGTCGTCGATCTGCAGCGCGCGGTTGCCACCAGCGCGGCCTATTCGACCGCTCGCACCCAGATCCAGACCACCTACAAGGCGCAGATCGACAGCTTCACCGCGCGCAAGACCGCGATCGACACCGATCTCAAGACCAAGGGCGACGCCCTGCAGGCTGCCCTGAAGGCGGCCGGCGGCAAGCCGACCCCGGCGATCGAAACCCAGTATCAGCAGTTCCAGCAGTCGCAGCAGACCGCGCAGGCCGAACTGCAGCGCCTGGGTCAGCCGATCGCGCTCGCCAATGCCTATGTCGAGGAACAGATCACCGCCAAGCTGTCGGACGCGCTGAAGGCCGCCATGACCAAGGCGAAGGTCGACCTGGTCCTGTCGCCCGACGCGACCGTCTCCTATCAGCCGACCGTCGACATCACGGCCGCGGTCGTGACCGAACTCAACACGCTGGTGCCCAGCGTCGGCATCACCCCGCCCGCCGGCTGGCAGCCGGGCGGTCGTCAGGGCCAGGCTGCGGCCCCGGCCGCTGCCGCTCCGGCCCCCGCCAACCCGGCGCAGGCGCCCAAGTCGCGCTGATAAGATGACCGGAGAGGTTGATAACAAGGAAGCCCGTGGCCCGATGGATATCCGTCGGGTCATGGCCGCCCTGCCGCATCGTTACCCGATGCTGCTGGTTGACCGCGTGGCGTCGCTGGTGCCGAGCCAGTCGATCCATGCGATCAAGGCGGTGTCGATGAACGAGCCCTTCTTCCAGGGGCATTTCCCCGGCCGGCCGATTATGCCGGGCGTGCTGATCGTCGAGGCTATGGCCCAGGCGGCCGGCGTGCTGGTGGTCGATTCGCTGGGGCTCGCGGATTCCGGCAAGCTCGTCTATTTCATGAGCATCGACGGCGCGAAGTTCCGGACCCCTGTGGAGCCGGGCTGCCTGCTCGACCTGCATGTCGAAGTGACGCAGATGCGCGGCGCGGTCTGCAAGTTCGCCGGCCGTGCGCTGATCGACGGCAAGCTGGCGGCGGAAGCCAATTTCGTCGCGATGATCGCCGATCCGCCCAAGGACTGAGGGAGCGCGCGAGGCGTTAAACGGAACGCCGGTCGCGCGCTCGTTCTTTGTTACCGCATCGTTTTAAGCGAAAAACCGGTTCCCACTTTTTCGCACGATGCTTGGGCGCATCCTTTTCCTTGCTTTGGCGCGCCGAAAACGCTAACGGCGCGCCTTCGCATTTTATCGCATCCATAGCCGGTCGGAACCGGCACACACACGGAGCAAGACGCCATGAAGGCCGATACCCACCCCGATTACCACTTCATCACCGTCCAGATGACCGACGGCACCACCTTCCAGACCCGCTCGACCTGGGGCAAGGAAGGCGACACGATGGCGCTCGACATCGACCCCAAGTCGCACCCGGCCTGGACCGGCGGCAACCGCCAGCTGGACACCGGTGGCCAGGTTGCGCGCTTCAACAAGCGCTTTGGCGGCCTGACGCTGAAGAAGTAATCGGCCTTTCACAGGCACGATATCGAAAGGGCGCCTCCACCGGGCGCCCTTTTTTTGTGCCTGGGCGCGATGCGCACGGCACAAAAAAAAGGGCCTCCAGCTAAAAGCTGGAGGCCGAGGTTCAGGGGAGGATCAGCGGCGACAGAGGGGGATCTGCAAGGGGATGCCGCTGACAAGGACTGGTCTAGCCCGCAAATGCTGCGGGCGAATGTCCCGATTATTACCGAGGCCGATGGGTGCTGAAATGTCGGCACAATGCTATATTCCTCCCCTCCCTTCCAGGGAGCGGGCGGGGGTGGGTGCGCCGCGTAGCGGCGGTCTACGGTCGATAGGGCAGAAGCTCGCTGCGCTCGCTACCCACCCCAACCCCTCCTGGGAGGGAGGGGCGGTAATTGCCTGCTGCGTAATAGGCCCTCGTCAGGCGCCAGCGCGGTCCGCGTCGAGAAACGCCGCCACATCGTCCAGCACCACATCCTTCGACAGGAAGGTCTGGCCGATGCCGCGCGCCAGCAGGAAGGGCAGGGTGCCCGCCGCCATCTTCTTGTCGTGCAGCATATGTGCGACCAGCGCCGCGCCGTCGGCCGTCACATGGGCGCTGGCCAAGTCATGGGGCAGGCCGATCGCTTTCAGATGCGCGGTCACCCGTTCCGCATCCTGCGCGCTGCACAGGCCAAGGCGCGCCGAATAGCGGAAGGCAAGCGCCATGCCGGCGGCCACGCCCTCGCCATGGAGCAGCGTGTCGGAAAAGCCGGTATCGGCCTCCAGCGCATGGCCGAAGGTGTGGCCAAGGTTCAGCAGGGCGCGCCGGCCGGTCGTCTCGCGCTCGTCATCGGCGACGATCGCCGCCTTTGCGCGCACGCTGCGCTCGATCGCATAGGTGCGGGCTTCCGCGTCGCCGTCCAGCAGCCGGTCGGCATTGGCCTCGCACCAGGCGAAGAAGTCGGGATCGTCGATCAGGCCATATTTGACCACCTCGGCATAGCCGGCGCGGGTTTCGCGCAGCGGCAGGCTGTCGAGCACCGACGGGTCGATCAGCACCAGGCTGGGCTGGTAGAAGCTGCCGATCAGATTCTTGCCGGCGCGCGCGTTGATCGCGGTCTTGCCGCCGACCGAGCTGTCGACCTGCGCCAGCAGGGTGGTGGGCAGCTGCACGAAATGGCAGCCGCGCTTCAGGATGGACGACGCAAAGCCGACCAGGTCGCCGATCACGCCGCCGCCCAGCGCGATGACATGGTCGCCACGCTCGATCTCCAGCGCCAGCAGCGCGTCGAGCAGTTCCTCCAGATGGCGCCAGCTCTTGGTCTGTTCGCCCGCCGGCAGGATGATCGGTTCGATGACGATATTGGCGCGGCGCAGGCTGGCGTCGAGCCGGGGCAGTTGCGCTGCCGCGACATGGGTGTCGGTGACGACGACCAGCCGCCCGCCACGGGCATAGCGTGCCAGATGATCGGCCGCACGATCGAGCGCGCCCTGTTCGATGACGATGTCATAGCTGCGCGCGCCCAGCGCGACGGGGACTAGTGCCATGCGGATAGCTGCTCCAGGATGCGGTCGACGGCGACCTCGTGCGGCGCGGCGATGCTCTTCACATGGATCGGCGCCAGCGCGTAGATGGGGTTGCGGACCGCCGCCAGCTCGGTCAGCACGATGCGCGGGTCGCGATCCTTGAGCAGCGGGCGCCCCTCGCGGCGGGACACGCGATCGACCAGCACCTCGATATCGGCATCCAGCCAGATGGTGGTGGCATGGTCCAGGATCAGCGTGCGGGTCTCGTCCTGCATGAAGGCGCCGCCGCCGGTCGCGATCACCTTGGGCACGCCGTCCATCAGCCGGGCGATCACCCGGCGCTCGCCATCGCGGAAATGGGCCTCGCCATAGCGGGCGAATATCTCGCTCACGCTCATGCCGGCGGCCCGTTCAATCTCTTCATCGGCATCGACGAAGCTCAGGCCCAGGCGCGCGGCAAGGCGCCGGCCGACGGTGGATTTGCCCACGCCCATCATGCCGATCAGCACGATCGGGCCGCGCTTGGCTTTGCTCTCCGGGAATTTGCTGTTTCGCTGCATGGCGAGGGGGGCTATACAGCCAGCCGTCGCTGAGGCAAACGCAACTTTCCCCTGTCGTCCGGCAAACATCGCCGGGCCAGCCGCAGAAGAGACCATGAAGAATAATCGTTCCCTGAGCAGTTTCGAAGGCGGTTCGCGCCGTCGCACCCGTCTGCCGATCCTTCCGATCGCGGCGGTGTTGGTTCTTATCCTGCTGATCGGCGTGCTCTGGTCGCGCGGTGGCGAACAGCCGCAACAGCCCGTCGAGAAGGTCATCCCGGCCGAGAAACTGGGTCAGTAAGCCGCATGAGCCGCCTGCGGGGGAATGCGAAATGGGCGCTGGGCAGCTTTGCGCTCGCCCTGGCGCTGCCGGTCGTCGCGCAGCAGGCGCCCGAATCGCTGCTGCCGCCCGGCTTTGGTGATCCGGCCCCGGCGCCGACCCCCACGCCCGCGCAGCCGGCCCGTCCGGCATCGCCCGCACCGGTCGTGCCGGTCACGCCGTCGCCGTCGGGCGAAATCGTCCAGCCGCTCGACCTGTCGGTCGCCAATGCGTTGGACAATGCCGCCGAGGCGATGAGCGCGGACGAACTGGCCGCTGAAAAGGCCAAATATGACCTGCCGCAGAGCGCGCGCCGCTCGCTCGACCGCATCGGCCCGCTGACCCCGGCCACGCGCGGCATGGAACCCGACGCCTTCGGCGCGGAATATGGCCCCTATCTCGCCACGCTGATGAAGCAGACTCATGCGCCGATCCTGTCGCGCTGGGCCTCCATCCTGCTGCGGCGCGCGCTGCTGAGCGCCACAAACACGCCGCGCGGCATCAATGGCGCCGACTGGGCGGCCGAGCGCGCTTGGCTGCTGCTGCGCATGGGCGAGGCGGATAGCGCCCGGCTGCTGGTGCAGAGCGTCGACCCCGACAAATATACGCCGCGTCTCTACGCGATCGCGATGCAGACCTATCTGGCGACCGCCGATCCTGCGGGCCTGTGCCCGCTGTCGGCGGGCGCGCTGCGCACCAGCAAGGAACCGGGCTGGGACATGACGCGGGCGATCTGCCCGGCGCTGTCGGGCGATCAGGGTTCGGCCAGCGCTGCACTCAATCAGGCCCAGCGCAAGGGCGTGGTGCGCGGCATCGATTATCGCTTGGCCGAAAAGATGGTCGGCGCGGGCTTCAATGCGCGTCGTTCGGTCAAGATCGAATGGGACGGCGTCGATGGCCTCACCGCCTGGCGCTATGGCCTGGCGACGGCGCTCAACGTGCCGATCCCCGACGACATGTTCGGTAGCGTCGGCCCGCACGTCCGCGCCTGGGAAGCGCGCGCGCCGGCCCTGACCGCCGTGCGCCGCCTGCCGGGCAGCGAAGTCGCCGCACGGCTGGGCGTCTTCTCCAGCGAGGCGCTGGTCAATTTCTATGCCGAGCTGGGCAGCGAAGGCGATCTCGCGTCCGATCTGGCCGATCGCGTCGATGCGCTGCGCAATGCCTATTCCGGCCCGACTGCGGGTGCCCGCATCCAGGCGATGCAGACGCTGTGGCGCGACAATGGCGCGCCCGATTATGTGGGCCTGATCGCCACGGCCCGCGCCGCCGCCGCACTGCCGGTATCGCAGGCCGATGGGCGCGATGCCGCCAATCTGGTCGCGGCGATGCTGACCGCCGGCTATGATCGCAATGCGGCCCGCTGGGCACAGGCGATCGGCCAGATCGATGGCGATGGCGCGCAGGATTTCTGGGCGTTGCTCGCGGTCGGCGCACCCAGCGCCGTGGTTGACAGCGGCAGCAGCCGCATCTCCAGCTATGTCGGCGATGCCGGCCCTGAAAAGGGACGGATGCTGATCGCCGCACTGGCGGGCCTGTCGCGCCTGTCGGCCAATGATGCGGCCGCAGTGGCGCAGGATAATGGCTTCACTCTGGCCGCCAACAGCCGCTGGGCGCGTGCGATCGACGCCGCCGCGCAGCGGGGCGAGAAGGCGACCGTGGCGCTGCTCGCTGCTGTCGGCATGCAGGGGCGCGACTGGCATCGCCTGCCGCCTGGTCATCTCTATCATGTGGTGGCGGCGCTGCATCGCGTCGGGCTGGACCCGGAGGCGCGGATGATCGCGGCCGAGGCCCTGACCCGCCTGTCCTGACCCGGTCCGGGGCGATGGATGATGATGCCGTCCTGATCGACCGCTTCCTCGAAATGATGGCGGCGGAACGGGGCGCGTCGCGCAACACGCTGCTTGCCTATCGCACGGACCTTCAGGGCGCGGGCGAGATTGTCGGCGGGCTTGCCGCGGCCAGCCAGGACACGCTCGGCCGCCTTGCTGGCGAATGGGCGCCGCTCGCGGCCTCCACCGTGGCGCGCAAGGCGTCCGCGCTGCGCGCCTTCTACGCTTTTCTGGAGGAAGAGGGGCTGCGCGCCGACAATCCCGGCGCGGCATTGCCCCGGCCGGTCACACGCCGGCCGCTGCCCAAGATATTGTCGTCGCAGGAGGTCGATTCGCTTTTTGCCCTGATCGCGCAGCGGGTGGAGACGGCGCATCCCGCGCCGCTCGACCTGCGGCTCTCGGCGCTGATCGAACTTCTCTATGGCTCGGGCCTGCGCGCGACCGAACTGGTCTCGCTGCCGCGCAAGGCGCTGGCGGTCGATCGCCCCTTCCTCATCATCAGGGGCAAGGGTGCGCGCGAACGGCTGGTGCCGATCTCCGACCGCGCCCGTGCCGCCGTCGCCACCTGGCTCACCCATGTGCCGGCGGACAGCCCCTGGCTTTTCCCCTCGGGCAAGAGCCATGTCAGCCGCATCCGCCTCTATCAGCTGGTGAAGCAACTGGCCGCGGCGGCCGGCATCGCGCCCGAACGGGTCAGCCCCCATGTGCTGCGCCACGCCTTTGCCACCCATTTGCTGGAGGGCGGGGCGGACCTGCGCGCGCTGCAATCGATGCTGGGCCACGCCGATATCGGCACGACGCAAATCTACACCCATGTCGACAGCCGCCGGCTGGTCGAACTGGTCAACAGTCGGCACCCGCTGGCCGGCATGCAAGCCAGGATCGCGCATCCCCGCGTTGACGGCGACGCGTCCGCGCCTTAACGCCATCCGCCATGGTAAGCTTTCTCGAATTTGAAAAGCCGGTCGCAGAGCTGGAAGCCCGCATCATCGAACTGCGCCAGACGGCCTCCGTCGGCGACATCGACATCAGTGGCGAGATCAACACGCTGGAACAGCGTGCCGACAAGATGCTGTCGGACATCTATGCCAAGCTGACGCCCTGGCAGAAGACGCAGGTGGCCCGCCACCCCGAACGCCCGCACTTCAAGGATTATGTCGCGGGCATGTTCGACAATTTCATGCCGCTGGCCGGCGACCGCGCCTTTGCCGACGATCAGGCGATCATCGGCGGCTTCGCGACGCTGGGCGAACGCAAGGTCATGGTCATCGGCCATGAAAAGGGCGACGACACAGCCAGCCGCGTCCGCCACAATTTCGGCATGGCCAAGCCCGAAGGCTATCGCAAGGCGATCCGCCTGATGGAACTGGCCGACCGGTTCGGCCTGCCGGTCGTCACTTTGGTCGACACCTCGGGCGCCTTTCCCGGCGTCCAGGCCGAAGAACGCGGCCAGGCAGAAGCCATTGCCCGTTCGACCGAAGCCTGCCTGGCGCTCGGCGTCCCCATGGTCGCGGCCGTGGTGGGTGAGGGTGGCTCGGGCGGCGCAGTGGCGCTGGCCGCGGCCAATCGCGTGCTGATGTTCGAACATGCCGTCTATTCGGTGATCTCGCCCGAAGGCTGCGCCTCGATCCTGTGGCGCACCGCCGACAAGGCCAGCGATGCGGCGACCGCGATGCAGGTCACGGCGCAGCATTTGAAGGGCCTGGGCGTGATCGACCGCATCGTGGCAGAGCCGGTGGGCGGCGCCCATCGCGAGCCGGTGCAGGCGATCGCCAATCTGGGTGCAGCCATTGGCGAGGAACTGGACGCGCTGTCCGGCCTCGAACCGCAGGCGCTGCGCACCGATCGCGCCGACAAGTTCCTGGCCATCGGTATCTGACGTCAATTTCCCGGAACAGCATCCTGTCCTCGCTCGTTACGGCACGCTAACAGGGGACAGGGTGTCAAGGATGGGAATGGAATGAATCGGACATGGTTGTCGGCCGGCCTTGGCGTCGGCCTGATCGTAGCGGGCGTGGCGCCGGCGGTGCTGGGGCAGCAGCGGGCGATTCGCACCGTCTCCTCGATCAGCGCGCAAGACAAGGCATCGGGCGCCAAGCAGCATCCCGAACTGCTCAAGGAATTTGGCGGCGCCTATGTCGGGCCGCAGGCGCGCTATGTGGAAACGGTCGGACGCCGCATCGCGGTCCAGTCCGGCCTCTCCAACGCGCAGGGCGATTTCACCGTCACCCTGCTCAATTCCCCGGTCAACAACGCCTTCGCCATCCCCGGCGGCTATGTCTATGTCACGCGCCAGCTGATGGCGCTGATGAATGACGAGGCGCAACTGGCCGGCGTGCTGGGCCATGAAGTCGGCCATGTTGCCGCCCAGCATGGCCAGCGGCGCCAGCAGGCGGCGCAGCGCAACGCGATTGGCGGCGCGCTGCTGCAGGTGCTGACCGGCGCCTTGCTGGGCGATTCGGCGCTGGGCGGCGTGCTGCAGCAGGGGATCGGCACCGGCAGCCAGCTTCTGACCCTCAAATTCTCGCGCAGCCAGGAATATGAGGCGGACGATCTGGGCATCCGCTACCTCGCCTCGGCCGGCTATGATCCCCGTGCGCTGTCGGACATGCTCGCCTCGCTCGCGGCGCAGACCAGTCTGGACCAGCGTGTGTCGGGCGACGCGCGCTCCATGCCCGAATGGGCCAGCACCCATCCCGATCCGGGCGAGCGCGTCGATCGGGCGGCGCAGATGGCGTCACGCACCGGCGCGACCAGCACGTTGCGCAACCGCGACGCCTTCCTGACGGCACTCAATGGCGTCCTTTATGGCGATGATCCCAAGCAGGGCGTGATCGATGGCAGCCGTTTCCGCCATCCCGACCTGCGCCTGTCCTTCACTGCGCCCTCGGGCTTCGGCATGGAAAATGGCGCGGACGCGGTCAGCATCACCGGTTCGGGCGGTCAGGCACAGTTTGGCGGCATGGCCTATAATGGCAATCTGTCGACCTATATCGATTCGGTGCTCAAGCGACTCGCGGGCAATGCCGGCGCCCCGCCTGCAGGCGAGGTGCAGCGCACGACGATCAACGGCCTGCCGGCCGCCTGGCGCACGGTGCGCGCCAACACCAAATCGGGTCAGATCGACGCGACCGTCTTTGCCTATGATTTCGGCGGCGGAAAGGCCTATCATTTCCTGCTGCTGACCCCGGCGGGCAAGGGCATTGGCCCGTTCGACTCGATGGTCCGTTCGGTCCAGCGCCTGTCGGCGCAGGATGCGGCGGCGATCAAGCCGCGCCGGGTCAATCTGGTCACCGTCAAGGCGGGCGACACCGTCCAGTCGCTTGGCCGCCGCATGGCCTATAGCGATTATCCGCTGGAACGCTTCCTGGTGCTGAACGCCCTCAACGAACGCTCCGTGCTGAAACCGGGCGATCGGGTGAAGATCGTCACCTGGTAAGATTCGGCACATTCCTGGCAAAGAAAAAGGGCGGCGGAATTGCTTCCGCCGCCCTTTTCTAACATCGGTTTCGAGCTTACTTCAGGTTGCCCGAAACGTTGTTGAAGGTGCTGCCCAGCTTCGAGCCCAGGCTGGTCATGGCGCCGATGGCGGCCACGGCGATCAGAGCGGCGATCAGGCCGTATTCGATGGCGGTCGCGCCCTTTTCGTTCTTCAGCATCTTGCGAATGAACTGCATGTGATGTCTCCTTGACAAACGTTACGTTAAACTACCCGGCCGCCCCGCTTTGGATTAGGTCAGCGAAGACCTCTCTAGATTGGCTCGGTTGAGAAAAGTTTAATGCGGAAAGTGGCGTGTCAGAATTTGTTGGTTAATGCTTGGTAACTTCTTCGGCGACGTTGTTCCACATGCCGGTGGTTCGTGTCGCGACATTGTTCAGTGCCGCGATCATGGCCAGCACGATCATCGCGATGATCAGGCCATATTCGACCGCGGTTGCCCCCCGCTCACATCGCGAAAGCGCGGATTTCGTGACGAATTCGATGATCGCGCGCATATGACCCCGCTTGGCTACAGACACTCCACGATCAGTGTGTAAAGCAGCCACGGTTAACAAAGCCCTTGCAAGGGAGCGTTATGCAGAGTTTTACCCCGTTTCTGGTCGTCGCCGTCGCCCTGATCGATGCCGATGGGCGCGTTCTGGTGCAGCAACGGCCGCCCGGAAAGCCGATGGCGGACCTGTGGGAATTTCCCGGTGGCAAGGTGGAGCCGGGTGAAACGCCCGAGGCGGCACTGGTGCGCGAACTGGAGGAGGAACTGGGGATCCGCACCCATGAAAGCTGCCTCGCGCCCGCGACCTTCGCCAGTGCACCGCTGGAGAGCAAGCATCTGCTGCTGCTGCTTTATGTCTGCCGCAAATGGGAAGGGATGCCCGAAGCGCGCCATGCCACCGCGCTGCAATGGGTGCGGCCCGCGCAAATGTATGCGCTCGACATGCCACCAGCCGACCTGCCGCTGATCGGCATTCTCGACGCGCTGATCTGACGGGAAATCCGGCTCTGCACCGATGGCGCAAGGTTAGGCCATAAAGGGCAGGGGAAGGGCGATGCGCGCCTTCCCCCGCAGCCTGTAAACGGGGCCAACCGCCG
Organism: Sphingobium sp. L-44; assembly: GCF_056859495.1. Classification (NCBI taxonomy): domain Bacteria; kingdom Pseudomonadati; phylum Pseudomonadota; class Alphaproteobacteria; order Sphingomonadales; family Sphingobiaceae; genus Sphingobium; species Sphingobium sp. L-44. The sequence continues at coordinate 69,912 of NZ_JBSXOQ010000093.1, forward strand.
GACAGCCGGCCCCGCGCGTCAGTCTCAGTCTTCCTTGGCCTTGCTCTGCAGCTGGACATAATTCTGGATGCCCATGCGCTCGATCATCTCGAACTGGGTTTCCAGCGTGTCGACATGCTCTTCCTCGCTTTCGAGGATATACTGGAACAGGTCGCGGCTGACGAAGTCCTTGATCGACTCGCAATAGGCGATGGCGTCGCGCAGCACCGGCAGCGCCTCATATTCCAGCTCCAGGTCCGCCTTGAGGATTTCCTCGACGGTTTCGCCGATCTTCAGGCGGCCGAGCAGCTGGAAATTGGGCAGGCCGTCAAGGAACAGGATGCGCTCCGCCACCTTGTCGGCGTGCTTCATCTCGTCGATCGATTCCTCATATTCGAACTTGGCGAGCTTCTCGATGCCCCAGTGATTGAGGATGCGATAGTGGAGGAAATATTGGTTGATCGCGGTCAGCTCGTTCTTGAGGACCTCGTTCAGATAATCGATAACCTTCTGGTCGCCCTTCATGGCGCTATGCTCCGGCTGTTATTGGGAATGCCGGACATATAAAGGTTTCGCATCCGGTTGTTAAGCTGGAAAGGCGCAGAAAACCGCCATTTTTCAGGCGGCTATTGCGTCGACTTCGCGATTGTCAGGGGCCTTTTACTGCGCCTGCTTCGCAATGATATCAGGCCGTCGCGCGCTCTGCTGCAATGATCGTGCGGGCATAGCCGACACATTGGCCGCACTTGGGGCGGCGGCCGAAACGGGCATAGGCGCTACAGGGGGTATCGGCACCATCGCGCGCCGCTTCCCGCAGATCCTTTTCGCGAATGGCATTGCAAACACAGACGACCATTGGATTCTCCTGACCCGTGAAATAGGTCAGATGCTAATGGATCGCAATAGAAGATCATGCGCTTCTGCGAATCTTTTGCACTTTTCCCTTTTGCAGGCTGCGCCAGACCCATTCGGCCGGCCCCATCGCGAATCGGTTGAGCCAGGCTTGGGACCAGAGCAGCATCACTGCCCAGACGGCGATAAGGAAGAGCGGAAAGGCTGCCGGGCGCACCTGTCCGAACAGCCCCAGGCCCCAGCCATAGAAGATCGCCGTCATGATGAGGCTGGTGCCCAGATAATTGCTGAGCGCCATGCGCCCGGTCGCGGCGATCCGGCCGACCAGCCAATGATCGCGATGCCGCGCCAGCAGCCACAGGATCAGCGCTGCCCAGCCGACCGCCAGCGGGATGCGGAAGGGGAAGGACCATAGCAGAGCGGTCGAAAAGGCGGTCAGCGGCGCAAAACCGCTCGCGATCACCCAGATGGTCAGGCCGATCATCGGCACCAGCCCGATCAGGAAGCAGTGGCGCGCGGTCTGCCTATATTGCTCGGCGGGCCAGCGGCCGATCAGGAAGCCGCCTTTCAGCATCGCCATGCCCAGCAGCATGAAGCCCAGCGTGTCGAGCCCGGTGAAGAGGAAGGTCCACAGCCAGTCGCCGACAAAGCCGGTCAGATGGTGGCGCACGATCCCGCCGAAGCTGCCGGTATAGATGGCAATATCCTGCTGGATGATCGGACTGCTGGGGTCGGACAGGCCAGCGAGGAAGCTGTCCAGTCCCTCGCGCGTCGCGGCGGCGGCACCGGGTGCGGCGGCGGCATGAGCCCAGCCATAGAGGCTGGCGATGAAGGCGCCGCAGATCAGGAAGTGGATCAGGAAGGCGAGAAACGCCCATTTGACCAGCGCCAGCGGCTCCTTCTGGGCAAAGAGCAGGGCGATGGTGCCGACCACCGCATAGGTCACTAATATGTCGCCCCACCACAGCAATATGTGATGCAGCAGGCCGATTGCCAGCAGCCAGCCGCCGCGCACCAGTTGCGTCCGCGTGCCATCCCGCCCGGCCATTTCTTCCCGGTCGATCAGCAGCAGCATCGAGGCGCCGAACAGCAGCGAGAACAGCCCGCGCATCTTGCCGTCGACCAGGATCAGGCTGCTCGCCCAGAAGGCGATGTCGCCGGCCGACATCAGCCCGGCCGCGACCGGATTGAAATAGGCGTTCTGCGGCAGGGCGAAGGCGGTGATATTCATCCACAATATGCCCATCACCGCGCAGCCGCGCAGCACGTCCATGGCGGGGATACGGGGCGATGCGGCGGTCATGCGGGCAATCCTTGAAGATGCTGGCCATCGGGGCATTGGTCTGTCATGCGCCTAGCCATGAATGATGGCCGCAAGCAACGGATAAGCGAGTCCTTCGGCGCGGCGGCCGACCGGTATGACGAACATGCCGGACCGCAGCGGACGGCCGCCGGGTTGGTGGCGGACATCGCCCAGCGGCAAAGCCCGGACGGCGTCGCGCGCATCCTGGAAATCGGTTGCGGCACCGGCCTGCTCACGCGCGACATCCAAACCCGCTGGCCCGGCGCGGATCTGGTCGCGACCGACATCTCGCCAAAGATGCTGGACCGGGCTGCATCGGCCGGGCTGGTGGCCGGCACCTTCCTCGCGATGGATGGGGAGGCACCCTCGTTCGAGGGCGAATGGTTCGACCTCATCCTCTCCAGCCTTGCCTTCCAATGGTTTGATGACCTGCCCGCCGCGATCGCGCGGCTGGTGGCGCTGCTGCGCCCCGGCGGCAGCCTCATCTTCTCGACCATGGGGCAGGGCAGCTTTGCCAATTGGCGCGCTGCCCATGCGGCCTGCGATCTGACGCCCGGCGTCCCCGCCTATCCCTCGCTCGACGCGCTGCGCGCGATGCTGGCGGCCTATGGCGACGCCTTCGCCTTTGACGAGACTGTCCTGCTGGACGGGCAGGGCGCGCGCGCACTGATCGGCCATCTCAAGGGCATCGGCGCGGTTGTGCCGGACGAAGGGCGGCGACCGCTATCCCCTGCCGCCCTGCGCCGGGTCATGGCCGCCTATGACGAGGCGGGCGGCCGCGACGTCTATCAGTTGCTGATCGGCCGGGTGACGCGCGCCGCCCAGGCATAGGGACCGACCACAGTCCCGACGAAGCCGCCAGCCTCATGGGTGCTGAGGAAGCGGATATCGACATCGCGTGCCAGCACCGCCTCCCGCCCATCGACGCCATAGACGAAGCGCGCCATGCCGCCATCGAAGTCCATCGTCAGGCGGACGGGCTTGGCCGGATCGATCGGCGCGGCCGCGACCAGCCTGTCACGATCGCTGTCCTCGCGGACCATCAGGGCGACCTGCGGTTTCCCGTCCTTCTGCGTCACGCCGAAGAACAGGAAGGATCGGTCGGACTGCACCGCCGCCAGCCCCGCACGATCCCCCTCCGTCTCCGGTCGATAGATTAGGTCGGTGCTGATGGTCGCGACATGGTGCTGCTGACGCCGCCCGACAAAGGCTGGCGCACCGCTCAGGTCGCCCAGCGCGGTCGTGCCGTCCAGCACCAGCGCGCCCGCCTCCAGTCGGTAAAGCGGTGCCTTGGGCGTCCGCAGCCCGATCCGGTCCATGCTAAGGCGCGGTCCGTCGAACCCGTCGCGATAGGCAAAATCGCCGCTGGTCGGCGGCGCATCCGCATCGCGCACGGGCAGGGCCGGGCGTTTCGCCGCATAGGGAATGGTCTTGCCGGCCTCCAATATATGCGGCCAGCCATCGCGCCATGCGACCGGCAGCAGGAAGGTTTCGCGCCCGATATTGTAGAGGTCCGGGCCATAAGGGCGGGTGGCGAGGAAGGTCGCCCACCAGACGCCCGCCTGCGTCTGCACCAGCTTGGCATGGCCGGCCGATGTCACCGGATGGGGACGGGCCGGGTCCAGACTGCGCTGGCTCAGGATCGGATTGCCGGCATAGGGGGTGAAGGGCCCCCGCAGGTCGCGGGCGCGGAACACCACTTCGCTATGCTGGTCGCCGGTGCCGCCCTCGGCTGCGATCAGATAATAATAACCCTCGCGCTTCAGCAGATGCGGTCCCTCGATCCAGGACGGCTTCTGGCTGATGTCGACGCCGCCATTGACGATCTGCGTCGCCGTGCCGGTCATCCTGAGCGCGCGCCAGTCAAATTCCTGCACCCAGATCGCCCGATGCCCCTCATAGCGGGGAGGTTCGGCCGGCGCGCGATTATTGACGATGAAGGCCTGCTCGCCTTCCCAGTAAATCGACGGATCAATCCCCTCGAACGGCAGCCAGTGGGGCTTGGACCAGGGGCCAGCCGCGTCCTTTGCCGTCATCACGAAATTGCCGCCGCAATCGACGCAGGTGCCGACCAGATAGAAGAGTCCGTCATGGAAGGAGATGTCGGGCGCGAACATGCCGCGCGAACTGCGCAGGCCGCTGAAATCAAACTGGTCGGGCCGGTCGATCGCATTGCCGATCTGGCGCCAATGCACCATGTCGCTCGACCGGAAGACCGGCAGCCCCGGATAATGGGCGAAGGAGGAGTTGACGAGATAATAGCTCTCGCCAACCCGCGTGATCGACGGGTCGGGATAATAGCCCGACAGGATCGGGTTGCGAAAGTCGTCCGGTCCGGGCGTCACCTGTTCCTGGGCGCGACCGTCATAGCGGAAATCGCTGAAACGGGCGGGGCCTGCCAGGGCCGGGCTGGCGATCGCAGCCAGCAACAGCCAAGCGGCACGACGGGTCTTGCGCATATCCTCTCCTCCCATTTTTGCCGAACATAGGAGAGAGTTTTTGATAGCGCTATCAAAAATCCGGCCCTGCGCGCGCAAACGGCCTGGATATGTCAACTTCGCTGTCACTATCTATCGTCGGCGCCCGGCCGCGATGAAGGCGATCGGCAGGCCGACCAGAATGCAGTGGGAGAAAAGCTGGTTGCCGATGTTCCAGGCGATCCGGCCGATTGGCAGTGCGGCATAGGCGGCGGGCAGCCACATGGCGGGCCAGCGCCACGGCCGCACGATCCAGTACATGATCGCCCAGAGCAGCAGGCCATAGAGCAGGCCGGCGACGACCGGATGGCGGCGCAGGGCAGGGCGCCGCTGTGCAATCAGCATATAGGCGCCCGCCATGCAGGCCATGATCGCGAAATGGACGGCCAGGCCGGCAATCGCCCATAGCCAGGCGGGATCGCCCCGCGCGCGATCGCCCAGCGGGCCGCTCGCGACAAATTGCAGCACCGCATGCGGCGCCGTGCCTGCCATGCCGGCAAAGACGAAGGCGGAAAATATGTCGAGTGTGCCGGCAACCAAGGTTGCCCGGATGATCCTCTCGCGCATGGTGCGCTCCCCATTTTCTCGGGGTGGATCATGACAGATTGCGATGAATTTGTCCCGCCGGATGCGCTGCACCCGGCGGGACGGAAAGATTTAGAGTTCGCTGTCCATCAGCGCGGGGAAGAAGCCCTCATGCGCGGTGCGCAGCGCGTCGATCGACACGCCCGCCACGCTGTCGCCGCCGACGGTGCCGATCTTGACCGCGCCCGCAATCTCGACGCCGGCCGGCGCCGTGACGACATAGCGGCTCTGGTCTTCGCCGAACGCCGAAGCGGTGGTCAGCGCCACGTCCAGCGTCGCGCCGATCTTGCCGGCCAGCGCCATCTCCGCGATCGTGACGATCAGGCCGCCGTCGGAAATGTCATGCACGGCATTGACCGTGCCGGCCACCACCAGCGCGCGGACGGCGTCGCCATTGGCGCGCTCGACCGGCAGGTCGACCTTGGGCGCATCACCCGCTTCGCGGCCGGCAATCTCGCGCAGCCAGATCGACTGGCCCAGATGCGTGCCTTCGCCACCGACCAGCCAGATCGCGTCGCCTGCATTCTTGAACGCCACGGTCGCCATGGCATCGATGTCGGCCAGCAGGCCGATGCCGCCGATCGCCGGGGTCGGCAGGATCGCCGAGCCACCGCCGGTTGCCTTGGATTCATTGTAGAGGCTGACATTGCCCGACACGATCGGGAAGTCGAACGCGCGGCAGGCGTCGCCCATGCCTTCCAGACAGCCGGTCAGCTGCGCCATGATCTCGGGGCGCTGCGGATTGGCGAAGTTGAGGCAGTTGGTGACCGCCAGCGGGGTCGAGCCGACCGCGCTCAGGTTGCGATAGCATTCCGCGATCGCCTGCTTGCCGCCTTCATAGGGATCGGCATAGCAATAGCGCGGGGTGCAGTCGGTGCTGATGGCAATGCCCTTGCTGCTGCCATGGACCCGGACCACCGCGGCGTCGCCGCCGGGGCGCTGCACCGTGTCGGCGCCGACCATATGGTCATACTGCTCCCAGATCCAGCGACGGCTGGCGATGTCGGGGCTGCCCATCAGCGTGACGAGGTCCGCGCCGATATTGGCGCTTTCGGCGATCTCACCCAGCGGCTCGACCTTCGACCAGATCTTATATTCGTCCTTCGGCATCGAGGGACGGTCGTAGAGCGGCGCATCGTCGGCCAGGGGGGCAAGCGGAATATCGCAGACGATCTCGCCCTTATGCTCCAGCACCATGCGGCCGGTGTCGGTGACATGGCCGATGACGGCGAAGTCGAGTTCCCACTTCCGGAAGATCGCCTCGGCAAAGGCTTCGCGGCCGGGCTTGAGCACCATGAGCATGCGCTCCTGGCTTTCCGACAGCATCATCTCATAGGTGGTCATGCCGGTTTCGCGCTGCGGCACGTCATCCATCTTGAGGTGCAGGCCGACGCCGCCCTTTGACGCCATTTCGACGCTGGAGGAGGTGAGGCCGGCGGCACCCATGTCCTGAATGGCGACGATCGCGTCCGACGCCATCAGTTCCAGGCATGCCTCGATCAGCAGCTTTTCGGTGAAGGGATCGCCGACCTGGACGGTGGGGCGCTTCTCTTCGCTGTCCTCACCGAAATCGGCCGACGCCATGGTCGCGCCATGGATGCCGTCGCGGCCGGTCTTGGAGCCGACATAGACGATCGGGTTGCCGACGCCGCTGGCGGCCGAATAGAAGATCTTGTCGGTGTCGGCGATGCCCACGGTCATCGCATTGACCAGGATATTGCCGTCATAGGCCGGGTGGAAATTCACCTCGCCGCCCACGGTCGGCACGCCGACGCAATTGCCATAGCCGCCAATGCCATGGACCACGCCGCTGATGAGATGCTTCATCTTGGGGTGGTCGGGGCGGCCGAAGCGCAGCGCGTTCATGTTGGCCACCGGGCGGGCGCCCATGGTGAACACGTCGCGAAGGATGCCGCCGACGCCGGTCGCGGCGCCCTGATAGGGTTCGATGTAGCTGGGGTGGTTGTGGCTTTCCATCTTGAAGATGGCCGCCTGGCCATCGCCGATGTCGACCACGCCGGCATTTTCGCCGGGGCCACAGATCACCTGCGGACCCTTGGTGGGCAGCTTCATCAGGTGGATCTTGGAGGATTTGTAAGAGCAGTGCTCCGACCACATGACCGAAAAGATCCCGAGTTCCGTCAGGTTCGGCTCGCGGCCGATCGCCTTCAGGACGCGATCATATTCTTCGGGGGACAGACCGTGCTCGGCAACGATCTGCGGGGTGATCTGGGGGGCGCTGCTGGACATGAGCGCGCCTTTAGACGCGTGGCGCGGGATTCACAATGGGGAGGCGGCGGCCAAGTCATGGCCGCCGCCCATAAGTCGCTTAGCAGCTGCTGTTGCGGTCGATCGCGCGGCCAGCCAAGGCGCCGGCGCCAGCGCCGACGACGGTGCCGGTGGTGCGATCGCCACGGGTGTCGACAGCCCGGCCCAGCAGGGCACCGGCAACGCCGCCCAGCAGCAGGCCGGTGGTGCCGCCCGACTTCCGGCAGCGATAATCACCGCGATAGCCGCGACGGTCGGAATAGCGACCATGGTCATAATGGCGGTCGCCACGGTGCCAGCCACGGTCATGGCCGCGGGCGAAGGAGGTCGCCGGAACGGCGGTGGCGACGGTTGCGGTCGCCAGGGCCATGGCGATCAGGCTCTTCTTGAAGTTCATGGGTCATCTCCTCGACCTGTTTATCTTTGGTACGAGGCTGTTCTGTCACCGGCTGGCTGGCAACATCCTGAACCGGCACGTTATCTGTCGTTCAGGAAAGGCACCGGGCATGAAAAAAGGGCCGGTTCCTAGGGAAGAACCGGCCCCTGTCAGAAAAAAGACTCAGGCAATGCTGCGATCAGACGTGGCAGGCCTGCGCCGACTTGCCGGGGACGGTGATCGTCACGTCGTTGCCCGAGCCCTTGACCTCATAACCACCTTCGGCGGTGAAGGGCTGGCCAGCTTCGGCAGCCTTCAGCATGGTGGGCGCGCCATTCTTTTCGGTGCGCAGGATCGCGCTCTTGTCGTCGCTCATATAGTCGACGAAGAACAGGCTGTTGTCCTTGCAGCGGAACTGCTTGTTGGCCTTGACCGACGGCGGCAGCTCGACCGGCGCGGCGTTGGCAAGCTGGGCAGCCATCGGATCGGCGGGGCCGCCGACGACTTCGGGTTCGTCACTCTTGTTGCAGGCCGACAGCATGGTCAGGCCGGCAACGGCGATGAGGGGGAGATAATATTTCATAGCGATCCTTTTATGTGCGCTTGCAACATTGTGCGTCAACGCAAAACTGCCCGAATTCCGCCACGCCTGTGCAGCGACGTCATGACGTTTGCGTGACAGCGGCGCTATTGACCCACTATTGGGCGGCCTTGGGTCTGCTGCCATGTCATCCGCGCTTGACCCCGTGGACAGGGGCGGTCAATGCAGGCGCATGGCTGAGGAAAATACCCCGCAAAAGGATCTGTCCCAATTGTCGTTCGAGGATGCGCTGCGCGCGCTCGAATCGATCGTCCGCCGGCTGGAAAGCGGCGATGTCCCGCTCGATGAGTCGATCTCGCTCTATGCCCAGGGTGAGGAACTGCGCAAGCGCTGCACCGAACGGCTACAGGCGGCCGAAGCGCGCATCAGCAAGCTGACCGTCGATGCCGGCGGCGCCATCACCGGCGCCCAGCCGTTCGGCGCGGATTGACCCACTGCATGGAACGGAGCGCGGCAGGCGCGCTGGTCGCCGCCCGTGCGGCAACGGTCGCGGCCGATATCGACCGGGCGTTCGACGCGCTGCTGGCGATCCCGGACGATCCGCGCCATCGCCTCTATGAGGCGATGCGCCATGCCGCGATCGGGGGCGGCAAGCGGCTGCGGCCGCTGCTGGTGCAGGCGACCTGCGACCTGTTCAACATTTCCCGCGAATCCGCGCTGCGCGTCGGCCTCGCGATCGAATGCATCCATGTCTATTCGCTGGTGCATGACGATCTGCCGGCGATGGACGATGACGATATGCGGCGCGGCAAGCCGACCGTTCACAAGGCGTTCGACGAAGCGATCGCGATCCTGGCCGGCGACTGCCTCCATGACCTTGCTTTCGAAATCCTCGCCGACGAACAGACCCATCCCGATGCCTTCGTCCGCATCGACCTCGTCAAGGCACTCGCCGTCGCCAGCGGCCCGGCCGGCATGGCAGGTGGGCAGATGATGGACCTGGAGGCGGAAAAGACCCGCTTCGATCTCGCCACCGTCACCCGACTGCAAAATCTCAAGACCGGCGCGCTGATCGGCTTCTGCGTCGATGCCGCCGCCATCATGGCGCGCATCCCGGTCGAGGCGCGCACCGGCCTGCACGGCTATGCCCGCGACATCGGCCTTGCCTTCCAGATTGCCGACGACCTGCTCGATGTAGAGGGCGACGCGGCCCTCGCCGGCAAGGCGCTGGGCAAGGATGCCGCCGCCGGTAAGGAAACCTTCGTCTCGCTCCTGGGGGTAGACCGGGCGCGGGAACAGGGGCGTCTACTCGTTGAACAGGCCAAGGTGCACCTGCACGGCCATGGCGCGGAGGCGGACCTGCTGCGCGCCATTGCCGACTATATTGTGGAGAGGGACCGCTAGATCATGAGCAAGTCGCGTATCGGTGTCTATCCCGGCACCTTCGATCCCATCACCCTTGGCCATATGGACATCATTCGGCGTGGCGCGAAGCTGGTCGACAAGCTGGTGATCGGCGTCACCACCAACATCAGCAAGTCGCCCATGTTTTCCGATGAGGAACGGCTGGACATGGTTCGCCGCGAATGTGCGGACATCGACACCGAAATCGTCGTCACCGGCTTCAACTCGCTGTTGATGGACTTTGCCGAATCGCAGGGGGCCAGCGTCATCATCCGGGGCCTGCGCGCCGTCGCCGACTTCGAATATGAATATCAGATGGCGGGCATGAACCAGCAGATCAACAGCCGGGTCGAAACCGTCTTCCTGATGGCCGACGTCTCGTTGCAGCCGATCGCGTCGCGTCTGGTCAAGGAAATCGCCCTCTATGGCGGGCCGATCCACAAGTTCGTCAGCCCCGCCGTGCGCGAGGAGGTGGAGGCGCGGGTTGCCGCGCTCGGCCTCAAGGGGCAGGGCTAGGAACGGGTTGCCTTCATTGTTGCCGTCTCGTTTCAGCCCGCGTTCAGTTGCCAATCCCGATCAGGGCGCTATCAGGACGGCTTGACCTTCCCGGGCAAGATCTAAGGAAAGCTTATTCGCATGCGTTTCACTTCCGCGCTCAAGACCGTGGCGATCGGTTTCGCCCTCACCGCGTCCAGCGTGGCCTTCGCCCAGGGTGGCGGCGGTGGCGGCGGCGGTGCCGAGGAAATGAAGAAGGCGGAGACCGCTGCGAAGGCGGAGCAGAATGCCAAGTCACTGGGCGCCCAGCTGACGCCGCAACTGCCGCCGGCGACCATTCCGGCCGACCCGCAGAATATCTGGGATCTTGACCTGTCGAGCGGCGGCCGCGTGCGCATTCAGCTGCGCCCGGACATCGCCCCCAACCATGTCGAGCGGATCAAGGAACTGACCCGCCAGGGCTTCTACAATGGCCTGAAGTTCCACCGCGTCATCCCCGGCTTCATGGCCCAGGGCGGCGATCCCAAGGGCGACGGCACCGGCGGTTCGACGCTGCCCGACCTCAAGGCCGAGTTCAACCCGATGCCGCATCTGCGCGGCACCCTGTCGATGGCCCGCGCCCAGAGCGAAGACAGCGCCAACAGCCAGTTCTTCATCGTGCTGCTGCCGCGCATGCAGCTCGACAAGAAATATACCGTCTTCGGCCGCGTGATCGAAGGCATGCAATATGTCGACGCGATCCATGAGGGCGAGCCGCCGGCCGACCCGACCGTGATCCTGCAGGCCTCCATCGAGAGCGACGGCAAGCCGCCGGTGCTGGCACCGCCGCCCCCGCCGCCGGCGCCCGAACCTGCGGCCCTGCCGTCGAAGAAGCCGGCTGCCCCGGCCAAGAAGCCGGCCCCCAAGAAGAAGTGAGTTTGCGCCCGGAAGGGCCATCGTCATGCGTGTAGACCTGTTCGATTTCGATCTGCCGGCGGAGAATATCGCCCTCCGCCCGGCCAGCCCGCGCGATTCGGCGCGCCTTCTGCTCGTGCCCGGTGACGGCGCGATGGAGGATCGCATCGTGCGCGACCTGCCATCGCTGCTGCGCGCGGGCGATGTGCTGGTCTTCAACGACACCCGCGTCATTCCCGCCCAGCTGGAAGGGATGCGGGGCGAGGCACGGATCGGCGCGACCCTGCACAAGCGGCTGGGCCTGCGCCAGTGGCAGGCCTTCCTGCGCAATGCCAAGCGGGTGAGGGATGGCGACCGGATCGATTTCGGCGCCGGCGTCACTGCGATCGCCGGCCCGCGCGACGACGATGGCGGCGTCACCCTCGATTTCGAGGGCGAGGAACCGGTCGAGATCCTGCTGGAGCGGACCGGGCGCATGCCGCTGCCGCCCTATATCGCCAGCAAGCGCGCCACCGACGAGCGCGACCGCAGCGATTACCAGACCATGTTCGCGCGCGAGGATGGTGCGGTCGCTGCCCCAACCGCCGCGCTGCACTTTACGCCCGACCTCACCGCCGCACTGGCGCAGACCGGCGTGCTGACCGAAACGCTGACCCTGCATGTCGGCGCAGGCACCTTTCTGCCGGTCAAGGCGGACGATACCGACGACCATCGCATGCATGCCGAATGGGGGCGGATCGATCAGGCTACGGCCGATCGCCTGAACGCCGCGCGCGCGGCCGGCGGCCGGATCATCGCCGTCGGCACCACCTCGCTGCGCCTGCTCGAAAGCGCGACCGGCGAGGATGGCGTGATCCGCCCCTTCGCCGACGAAACCCGCATTTTCATCACACCCGGCTACCGCTTCCGCGCGATCGACGGGCTGATGACCAATTTCCACCTGCCCAAATCGACCCTGTTCATGCTGGTAAGTGCCTTGATGGGCCGCGATCGGATGCAACAGGTCTACGCCCATGCGATCGCCGCCGGCTATCGCTTCTACAGCTATGGGGACTCCTCGCTGCTGCTGCCGTGACGGCGATCGGTCATTACTGCACTCGTTTGATGCAGGCGATGCTGCCGACGATGTCGGTACGGGTGCCGCGGTTGCAGTGCCAGGACGGGTCATCCTGCAATGTCGGCGGATGGTCCTTGGCGGCCGAACGATAATGGGCATTATATAGCCAGATAAGTGCGGGGCGGCCGCTTATGGCACGGGCGCGCAATATTGCGTTCGGGTCGTCCCTGCGGTCCACGACCAGCGGTTCCACGGGCACGTCCATTCCGGCCCGTGCCAGGAAATAGCCGCCAATGGCCGCAAGCGATGCGCGGTCCATGATCTTTGCCGAGGGGGAATCCCATAGGAACAGGACGCGGTCGGGCCGTTCCGCGCGGATGAAGTCGCTGCCCTGTTCATAGCCGTAGATCGTTCGGTCGCCCAGTTCGGTTCGCATCAGCGCGGGGTTGAGGACGGGCGCCATGAAGGCGAAAGCCATGCCCAGTGCGGCATGGTCGGGGCGCGGCGTGCGCTGGATCAACAGGGTCAGGCCCAGCAGCGCGCTTGGCACCAGTGGCACCAGATAACGGTCGGTCAGGGACGGCTGGAACAGGCTGACCAGGATCGCAATGGCAAAGCCGATCACCGCCGTCAGTGCCGTCAGCGGCAACGGGTCGCTGCCGCTCGATAGGATATCGTATTGCTGGCGCCGCATATGGATCGTCGCGACGATGACAAGCGCGATGACCGCGAACAGGGCGACGATATTCTGCGCGCCCAGAACGAAGGCCAGGTTGAGCATCGCTCGGGACAGGCTGGTGGGATCATACCAGGCGACATCGTCGCGCGCATAGTCCGCCAGCCGGGGCAGATGATAGGCGAACCAGCCAAGACCTGGTGTCGCCACGATCATTGCCGGCCACATCCGCGCCAGACTCAGGCGATGTCGGTACAGCAGCACCAGTATCTGGCCCAGGATCAGGACGGCGGCATAATAATGGGTGAGGAACATCAGTGTTCCAAGCCCGACCCAGAGCATCGCCCAGCGCAGCGTCAATCGCTCAAGCAGGTGCGCGACGGTCAGGCAGGATGCGGTCGACAGCATCATCATCAGGCCATAGCCGCGTGCGTCCACCATGATGCCCAGATTGGGCGGCCACAAAAAGAGGAGGGCGGCCCATGTCCAGGCGCCGGTGCGACCGAGCGTGCGCGGGCGCCAGAGCAGCGGCAACAGGGCGGCGGCGAGGATGAACAGGATGGACGGGAGGCGCAGCATCAGATTGCTGTCGCCGAACAACGTCACCCAGCCTGTCAGCAGCAGATAATAGAGTGGCGGATTGCAATCGAGCCAGGCCTCGCGCCAGAAGGACGACCAGTCCGGCCGCGTCGCGATCATCCCGCTCCAGGTTTCATCGAGCCACAACGGAGTCGTGGCAGCGAAGTTCAGGCGCATGCCGACCAGATAGAGGGCGCCAAGGAGGAAGAAACTGCCGGTCAGCAGGATGATCGGTGTCGCGGGCAACCGGCGCGCGGCGGGAGTCTCGGGCAAGATCGGATCCTCGGATGAATTGCGAGGACAGTGATTTGCCATGGTTAATATATGGATAAGTGAAGGCGGGCTTCGTGATTGGGTGCGATGTCGCGGCCGGCGAGGACAGTGTGATCCCGGCCTTCGCCGAGGAAAGCCGCACCTTGGTCGCGTGGCGCTATCGGTTCTACAGCTATGGGGATTCCTCGCTGCTGCTGCCGCAAGGTTGAACCCGGCGGCTAGAAGGCCTCCGCAATCCCGACATAGACGGCATGATCGTCTTTTCCTGCCGCAAGATCGACGCGCAACTGCACGTCATTGCTGCGGAAAGGACGATAGCGCAGGCCTATGCCGCCGGCCGGCAGCAGCTTGCCCTTGTCGATGATCGTGCCGGCCGATGGCGCGATGCCGCCCAGCCCGACAAAGGCGGTCGCGCCCCAACGGCCGCTGACATGCTGGCGCCATTCGGCCTGCGTCGCCCAACTGGCCTTATCGCGATAGCGACCGGTGACATAGCCGCGCAGATCGTTGTTCGCGCCGAACAGGCACAGATCATAATAAGGGGCGTTGCCCCCGGCGGCACATAGCGCGCCCCGCAGTGCGATCACCGTGCCGGCGCCGATCGGCAGATAGCTGTTGGCGGCCATCTGCAACTTGTCATGGCTATAGCTGTCGCCCAGAGCGCGCAGGCCGAACAGCCAATTGGCGCTCAACATTACGCCGCGATGCGGTTGGGTCGCGCTGTCGCGCGTATCATAGGCAAAGCTCGGGCCGATCGCGGACAGATTGCTGTTCATGGCGTCGGGCGGCGGCGCCGGCAAGGATTCGACCTCCGCCTCTTTCAGCCGCGCGTCGGTGGTGCGCAGGCGGTAGCGGATGCCGGCATAGCCGCGCGGGAAGACGCGCATCAACGCCTGGAGGTCGATGTTGAACTGCTTGCTGTCGATCTCGCGATGGAAGCCGTCATCGCCCGCAGCCGCGCCGATCCCATAATAGTCGTTGCGATCGTCGATATAGGAGAGGCTGGCGCTGAAGCGCAGCCGATCCTTGTCGAACGACATGGAATGAAAGGCGCCGACGCCCCTGGTCCCGCGCGAGGTATAGATGATGCCGCCAGCGCTGATCCACTGCTGGGGCGCGGCATTGGGATTGTAGAAGGCGATGGCACCTGCGGCGAGGCCGGTGCCGGTTGCCGGATTGGACAGCGGCACGGGCGCGAAGAGGATCTGGGGCTTGCGGGTGGTGGAGGGCGCCGTGGTGCCTTCAGCGGGCAGGGCGCGTGACAGGCTGTTCGCATCGGTCTCGCTCTGGGCCATTGCCATGCCCGCTGACAGGCAGGGGACGGACGTAAGCGCCACGCATCCGAGGCGATAGCGCCGGATCATGCTGGGGCCTGTGGGAGAGACGGGCGGATGGCCATGCTGTATCCATCCCTCATCTCCGGCAGAGGAACCATCGGGACAAACACTGAAGCATGGCCGGCGATCCTGCGCGGCTTCATGTTAAAGCCGTCGAATTGCGCCGTGACGGTCGGGGAAATGCGAGTGGACGGATGCAGGGCAGGGCATGCGCAAGCGACTGAAATGGCAATGCCCCCACATGTCGATCGCTTTGCGCTCTCGCCTGACTATCGTCATGGAAAGCCGGCGTCGGCCGGTCACCACTAGGGATAATCCCTGAGCCATGCCGGTGTTTCGCCCGATGGCTCCCGGCCCCGGAAACGGGACATGCTGCCCCCGATAGACTGAGGGGGTCATATGGCCAATCTGGCGGAATTTCTGGACAAGCTGCCCATCCTGCTGGTCGGGTTTCTGATGCTGGCGACCATGACGCTGACGGCGACGGCCGGCTATGTCCTGCGGCAGCGGGTGCGGCGGCTGTTGACGCACAAGGGCGCGACCGAAGAAAATGGGGCGGAGGGCTATATCGTCTCCGCCGTGATCGGTCTGGTTGCGCTGCTGCTGGGCTTCACCTTCGCGCTGGCGGTTGGCCGGTTCGAAACGCGCCGGGCGCTGGTGCTGCAGGAAGCCAATGCCATCGGCACCAGCTATTTGCGGGTCCAGGGCCTGCCCGAACCGCATCGCACGCGGATGTCGCAGATATTGGTCAACTACACCAATAATCGCGTCGAACTCGGCACAGCCAGCCCCGACAAGATGGCGCCCTTGATCGTTGCCAGCGATCGGCTGCTGGTCGAGCTATGGGCCGGCACGCTGGCGGCGACCGATGCGATCGGCAATTCCGCTCTGGCCTCCTCGCTCCATTCGACCGTCAACGAAGTGATCGACATGGACAGCGCGCGCAAGGCTGCACGCAAGGTGCGGGTGCCGGGCGAGGTGTTCCTGGCGCTATGGGTCTATATCGCGGTGACCGCAGGGATGCTGGGCTATGCCCGGTCGGAAACGCAGGGGCGGATGCTGGCGGGCATATTGTTCCTGCTCTTCACCATGTCCTACATGTTGATCATCGACATCGACCGGCCGGCGGGCGGCAATATCGTCGAAAGCCAGGGGCCGATGATCGAACTGCGCGAGACGCTGAAGCAGCAGCCGCCCGGCACCTTCGACATCTGGCGCAAGCCGGTCGCGGCGCCAGCGACCTAAGCGCGACCGAATGCCACTGCCAATGCACGGAGCATCGGCGGTGGCGTCTCGCGCAGATGAATGGCGCGCGGGCCATGGAGCAGGCCGATCGTCCGGCGCTCGCCAAAGTCGCGCAGCGCCGCGCGCGCCATGCCGGCCCATTGATACCCCAGCGGCATCACCGTGACCCCCAGGCCCGCCGCCACCATCTGCATCACCCGCTCGTCATTGGTCGACCGATAGGCGAAATGCGGGCGGATGCCGCGATCGACGAAATAGCGGCTGGTTGCCGACAGCGCCTCGCAATGGCGGCGCACGATCATCGTCTCGCCCGCCAGTTCCTCCGCCGCGATCGTCTCGCGTCCGGCGAGGCGATGGTCGGCGGGCAGGGCCAGGCCATAGCCTTCTTCTGCCAATATCCGCGCCGCATAACGCTCTTCCGCGCCCGGCCGCACCAGGGTCAGCGCCACGTCGATCCGCTCGGCATCCAGCCGCCCGAGCAGTTCGCGCTCTGATCCCGGAATAAACTCCACCCGGCCGCGCGCCTCGGCCGGGCAGGCGGCGACCGCAGCCGCCACCGGCGCGCCGGCGATGCTGGTCAGCAGGCCGATACGCAGCGTCTGGATTTCGGCCGTCTGCGCGCCCGCCTGTTCGGCCAGGTTGAACTCGCGCTCGATCCGCCGCGCGTGGCTCAGCAGGCGACTGCCGGCCTCGGTCAGTTCGACCCGCTGGTTGCTGCGCAGGAACAAGGGCGCGCCGACGGCCTGTTCCAGCTTGGCGATGCCGACCGACAGGGTCGGCTGCGACACCAGGCAATGCGCCGCCGCACGGGAGAAATTGCCCTGGTCCACGACCGCCAGGAAATAGCGCAGCAGATAACGTTCGATCATAGATGGAAACTATACACTCCTGCCCGTGGTTTCAATTTTTCCCTTGCCGCGTTCAGGACTAGGGTGCGGCGCAGGAGAGATGCCAATGACCGACTTCGATTTCGCCCTGGGCGAACATGCGGACATGATCCGCGAAAGCACCGCCCGTTTTGCCGCCGATCATATCGCCCCGTTGGCGGCGGAGATCGATGCCAAGGACTGGTTTCCCCGCGAGCTGTGGCCAGCCATGGGCGCGCTCGGCCTGCACGGCATCACCGTGGACGAGGCGGATGGCGGCCTGGGCCTGGGCTATCTGGAGCATGTGGTGGCGCAGGGGGAGGTGGCGAGGGCCTCGGCCTCCATAGGTCTCAGCTATGGCGCGCACTCAAACCTCTGCGTCAACCAGATCCGCCGCTGGGGCAATGACGCGCAGAAGGCGCGCTATCTGCCCAAGCTGATTTCCGGCGAGCATGTCGGCAGCCTGGCCATGTCGGAGGCTGGCGCCGGATCCGATGTCGTGTCGATGAAGCTGAAGGCCGAGAAGAAGGGCGATCGCTACGTCCTCAACGGCACGAAATTCTGGATCACCAATGCGACCGAGGCGGACACGCTGGTCGTCTATGCCAAGACCGGCGAGGGATCGAAGGGCATCACGACCTTCCTGATCGAGAAGGGCTTTGCCGGCTTTTCGATCGGCCAGAAGATCGACAAGGTTGGCATGCGCGGCAGTCCGACCGCCGAACTGGTGTTCGACGATTGCGAAGTGCCCGAGGAAAATATCATGGGGCCGCTGAATGGCGGCGCGGGCGTGCTGATGTCGGGTCTCGACTATGAGCGCACCGTGCTCGCCGGCATCCAGCTCGGCATCATGCAGGCCTGTCTCGACACGGTGCTGCCCTATGTTCGCGAGCGCAGGCAGTTCGGCAAGCCGATCGGCGCGTTCCAGCTGATGCAGGCGAAGGTTGCTGACATGTATGTCGCGCTCAACAGCGCGCGGGCTTATGTCTATGCCGTGGCGCGCGCTTGCGACGCGGGCAAGACCACGCGTTTCGATGCGGCCGGTGCCATCCTGCTGGCCAGCGAAAATGCGATGAAGGTCGCGCTGGAAGCGGTGCAGGCGCTGGGCGGTGCGGGTTACACGAAGGACTGGCCGGTCGAACGCTATATGCGCGACGCCAAGCTGCTCGACATCGGCGCCGGCACCAATGAGATCCGCCGGATGCTGATCGGCCGGGAATTAATTGGGGCGTGATTCAGCTCCGCCCCACGAACAGGAAGCCGACCGCCGCCATGATGCAGGCAAAGGCCGCCGCGTGGCGCCAGTGGAGCGGTTCGCCCAGCACCGTCACCATGAAGATGCCGAAGATCACGAGGGCGATGGCTTCCTGCGCGATCTTGAGTTGTCCGGCGGACCAGCCATGGGCAAAGCCGATGCGGTTGGCGGGCACCGCCAGGCAATATTCGACGAAGGCAATCGCCCAGCTGATCAGGATGACCAGCATCAGCGGTTTGTTCATGCCGCCCCTGAGGTGCCAGTACCAGGCGGTGGTCATGAACAGGTTGGAGAGGATGAGGAGAATGATGGTGGGCATATCTGCTCTGTGGCACGCGGACGCCGGGAAGGCGAGGGCATGAGCGCACCCGTATTGGACAGCAAGCTGTCGCCCGATGGCGAAAGCTTCCGTGCCAATGCCGCGCATAATCGTGCGCTGGCGGAGGAATTGCGCAGCAAGGTTGCCGACGCGGCGTTGGGCGGATCGCCGGCGGCGCGTGACAAGCACACCGGGCGCGGCAAGCTGCTGCCGCGTGATCGCGTCGAACGGCTGCTCGATCCCGGCTCGCCTTTCCTTGAGATCGGTCAGCTCGCCGCCAATGGCCAATATGGCGACGAGGTGCCGGGCGCCGGCATGATCGCCGGCATCGGCCGGGTGTCGGGGCGACAGGTGATGATCGCCTGCAACGACGCCACGGTGAAGGGCGGCACTTACTATCCCGTCACGGTGAAGAAGCATTTGCGCGCGCAGGAAATCGCGCTCGAAAACCGGCTGCCCTGCGTCTATCTGGTCGACAGCGGCGGCGCCAACCTGCCCAACCAGGCGGAGGTTTTCCCCGACCGCGACCATTTCGGCCGCATCTTCTATAATCAGGCGAACCTGTCGGCGCGCGGCATTCCGCAGATCGCCTGCGTCATGGGCAGCTGCACCGCCGGTGGCGCCTATGTCCCGGCCATGTCGGACGAGACGGTGATCGTCCGCAACCAGGGCACCATCTTCCTCGCCGGCCCGCCGCTGGTGCAGGCGGCGACGGGCGAGGTCATCAGCGCCGAGGATCTGGGCGGCGGCGACCTGCATGGTCGCAAGTCGGGCGTGGTCGATCATGTCGCGGACAATGACGAGCATGCGCTGTCGATCGTGCGCGATATCGTCTCGACCCTGCAGCCCGATCGCCAGAGCGACCTCAACCTGCACGACCCGCGTCCACCCAAGTTCGACCCGGCCGATCTTTATGGCATCATCCCGCAGGATGTGCGCGCCCCCTATGATGTGCGCGAAGTGATCGCGCGGATCGTCGACGGCAGCGAATTTCACGAGTTCAAGCCGCTCTACGGCACCACGCTCGTCTGCGGCTTCGCCCATATCTGGGGCATGCCGGTGGCGATCCTGGCGAACAATGGCGTGCTGTTCAGCGAAAGCGCGCAGAAGGGCGCCCATTTCATCGAACTGGCCTGCCAGCGGCGCATTCCGCTGCTGTTCCTCCAGAATATCTCCGGCTTCATGGTTGGCGGCAAATATGAGGCGGAGGGGATCGCCAAGCATGGCGCCAAGCTGGTGACGGCGGTGGCCACGGCACAGGTGCCCAAGGTCACCGTGCTGATCGGCGGCAGCTTCGGCGCGGGCAATTATGGCATGTGCGGCCGCGCCTATCAGCCGCGCT
Source organism: Sphingobium sp. L-44 (assembly GCF_056859495.1). NCBI lineage: Bacteria > Pseudomonadati > Pseudomonadota > Alphaproteobacteria > Sphingomonadales > Sphingobiaceae > Sphingobium > Sphingobium sp. L-44. The sequence goes on from NZ_JBSXOQ010000093.1 coordinate 90,035, forward strand.
TCCTCTTCACCTGGCCCAACAGCCGGATCAGCGTGATGGGTGGCGAACAGGCGGCCAGTGTGCTGGCGACCGTCCATCGCGACGCATCGAAATGGACGCCGGAAGAGGCCGAGGCCTTCAAGGCGCCGGTGCGCCAGAAATATGAGGATGAAGGCAATCCCTATTTCGCAACCTCGCGCCTGTGGGACGATGGTGTGATCGACCCGGCCCAGACACGGGATGTGCTGGGGTTGGCCTTCGCAGCCGCGCTCAATGCGCCGGTGGAGGAACGCGCCCAGTTCGGCGTGTTCCGGATGTGATCGGGGTGGAGGCGATGCTGCCCCTCTCATTCCTCCCTGAGCTTGTCTCGGGGAGGGGGACCGCCATTAGGCCCCATCGTCATGCTGAACTTGTTTCAGCATCCATCGGGGGGCAAGGCTGGAAGCCCGATGGAGGGTGCAAGGTCGGCCCAATGCGGATTGTCGCTCTCGATCAGGTTGATCTTCCATTGCCGGTGCCAGCGCTTGAGCTGCTTCTCGCGCAGGATAGCGGTTTCCATGCTGCCGAACATCTCGAATCGGACGAGGCGATGGACGGCGTGGCGCTTGGTGAAACTGGCGATGCTATCGGTGCGATGCTGATAGAGCCGGCCGACAAGATCGGAGGTCACGCCGATATAGAGCGTGCCATAGGGCTTGCTGCTCAAAATATAGACGCATGGCTGTCTTTCCATCGCAATGCCCAGCCTGCGGCGAAATGGATGCTGAAACAAGTTCAGCATGACGAATTGGGAGACTGTGGTGCTTGAATCCCTCCTCATCGCCAATCGTGGCGAAATTGCCTGTCGGGTGATCCGCACCGCGCGGCGGCTGGGTATCCGCACGATCGCGGTCTATTCCGATGCTGACGCCGATGCGCTGCATGTGCGCGAGGCGGACGAGGCGGTGCATATCGGCCCGTCGCCGGTGCGCGAATCCTACCTGGTCGGTGACCGGATCATCGCGACAGCGAAAGCGACAGGCGCGCAGGCGATTCATCCCGGCTATGGCTTCCTGTCGGAAAATGCCGAATTCGCGCAGGCGGTGATCGACGCGGGGCTGATCTGGGTCGGCCCCAACCCGTCCTCCATCACCGCCATGGGCCTGAAGGATGCGGCCAAGAAACTGATGCAGGATGCCGGCGTGCCCACCACGCCGGGCTATCTGGGCGAAGACCAGTCACCCGAGCGGCTGGCGGCGGAGGCGGATGCGATCGGCTATCCTGTCCTCATCAAGGCGGTGGCCGGTGGCGGCGGCAAGGGGATGCGCAAGGTCGATGACCCTGTCAATTTCGCCGACGCTCTACTGTCCTGCCGGCGCGAGGCGGCGTCCAGCTTCGGCAACGAGCAGGTGCTGCTGGAGAAATGGATCACCAACCCGCGCCATATCGAGGTGCAGGTGTTCGGCGACAAACATGGCCATGTCGTCCATCTGTTCGAGCGCGACTGTTCGCTCCAGCGCCGCCACCAGAAGGTGATCGAGGAAGCGCCCGCGCCGGGCATGGATGAAGCGACCCGCGCGGCCGTGTGTCAGGCGGCGGTCAATGCGGCCAAGGCGGTCGACTATGTCGGCGCCGGCACGATCGAGTTCATTGCCGACGGATCGGATGGGCTGCGCGCCGACCGCATCTGGTTCATGGAAATGAACACCCGGCTTCAGGTCGAACATCCCGTGACCGAGGAGATTACCGGCCAGGATCTGGTCGAATGGCAGTTGCGGGTCGCGTCGGGCGAACCGCTGCCCCGGACGCAGGAGCAGCTGTCGATCAATGGCTGGGCGATGGAAGCGCGCCTCTATGCCGAGGATCCGGTCAAGGGCTTCCTGCCCTCGATCGGCACGCTCGACACGTTCGAACTGGGCGGCGGTGCGCGCATCGATACCGGCGTCGAGGAAGGGGCGGCCATTTCGCCTTATTATGATCCGATGATCGCCAAGGTCATCGCCCATGGCGACACGCGCGACGCGGCGCGGCTGCGGCTGGCGGCGGCGCTTGATGATACGGTGATCTGGCCGCTGCGCACCAATGCGGGCTTTCTGGTCAAGGCGCTGGAGAATGCGGATTTCGCGGCGGCCCGGCTTGACACTGGCCTGATCGCGCGGGAGGGCGACGCGCTGTTGCCGCCGGCCGATCCGTCTGACGCGGCACTGGCCGACGCTGCAGCGGCGCTGACGCCGGGCGGGGCGCTGGCCGGCTTCCGCCTGAATGCGCCGGTCCGGGCGGAGGCGAATTTCCTGCTGAACGGCCATCCCCATGCCGTGCGCTATGATCCGCGTCTGGGCGACGCCCGGCCGCTGGAGGATGTGCTGATTGCCGAGGGCGGGCAGGTCTGGGAAATGACGCCCTGGCGCGTTGCCGGTGGCGCCGGTGGTGCGGCATCCGACGGCGCGATCCTGTCGCCCATGCCCGGCCGCATCATTGCCGTGGCGGTGACGGCCGGGCAGGCGGTGACCAAGGGGCAGAAGCTGCTGACGCTGGAGGCGATGAAGATGGAGCATAGCCTGGTCGCGCCGTTCGACGGCGTGGTTGCCGAACTCAACGCGGCCGAGGGCGGGCAGGTGAGCGAAGGCGTATTGCTGGCCCGGATCGATCATGGCGAGGATTGAGCCGATCCGGCTTCATGGAATGATAATTGCACTATCGTGCACATTTATATAGAGGGCGATACATGGCGGGCAGGCATTTTGACGAATGGCAGGTGGGCGACCGGATCGCGCATGAGCTGCGCCGCACGGTGACCGAGACCGACAATCTGCTGTTCACCACCATGACCCATAATCCCCAGCCGCTGCATCTGGATGCCGAGGCGGCCAAGGCGTCGGAATTCGGCCAGATCCTGGTCAACGGCACCTTCAGCTTCGCGCTGATGATCGGCCTTTCGGTGGGCGACACCACCATGGGCACGCTGGTCGCGAACCTGGGCTATGACAAGCTGGTCATGCCCAAGCCGGTGTTCATCGGCGACACACTGCGCTGCGAGACTGAGGTCACAGACCTCAAGGAAAGCCGCTCGCGCCCCGAGGCCGGCATCGTCACCTTCACCCATCGCCTGCTCAACCAGCGGGACGAGATTGTCTGCCAGTGCCTGCGCATGGCGTTGCTCAAGAAGAGGTCTGCATGAAACTCCGCTCGCTGCTCTTTGTGCCGGGCGATCGCCCCGAACGGTTCGACAAGGCGGCGGCGAGCGGCGCGGATGCGATCATCCTCGACCTGGAGGATTCGGTCGCGCCCGAGCGCAAGGGCTATGCCCGTGATGCGATCGCCGGCTGGCTGGCGGAGGCGCGCAATTGCACCGCCTTCGTCCGGGTCAATCCGCTGGAGGGCGGGCAGACGGCGGCTGATCTGGCCATCATCCTGCCGGCGGCGCCCGATGGCATCATGCTGCCCAAGGCGGAAGGGGCGGCCAGTATCCTGGCGCTGGAAGAACTGGCCGGGGCAGGGCGCCTGCCGCCGATCCTGCCCATCGCCACGGAAACGCCCGCCGCCCTGTTCGAGCTTGGCAGCTATCGCGGCGTGCGTGATCGGCTGGCCGGCCTCACCTGGGGCGCGGAGGATCTGCCCGCCTCGATCGGCGCCACCAGCGCGCGCGAAGCCGATGGCCGCTATACCGCGCCGATCGAGATGGCGCGCAGCCTGACCCTGTTCGCGGCCCACGCCGCCGGTGTCGCGGCGATCGACACGGTCTTCCCCCGGATCGATGCGATGGATGATCTGGCCGCCTATGTCGGCCGGGCGCGGCGCGATGGCTTTACCGGCATGATGGCGATCCACCCGGTCCAGGTCGCGGCGATCAATGCCGGTTTCACCCCGACCCCGGCGGAGGTCGATCATGCTCGCGCCGTGGTCGATGCCTTTGCCGCCAATCCGGGTGCCGGGGTGCTGAAGCTGGACGGCAAGATGATCGATCGCCCGCATCTGGTGCAGGCGCAGCGGGTGCTGGCCGCCATATGAAAAAGGCCCGGCATCGCGGCCGGGCCCTTCATTCCACCGTCCCGATTTAGCGGTAACGGCTCTTTTCATAATTGGTCGACGATCCGGCGCCATAGGTGCCGCGGGTGTCGTCGCGATCGCCGAACAGCGCCTGCTGTTCGCGCTCGATGCGCCAGGCGTGCTGGGCCTCATCCGCGCTCTTCTCCAGCGTCACCTTGGTCGCATCGACCGACTTGATCCAGGAGGAGGGGATGGAGTGGTGGACACCGCCGGCATCGCTGTCGCTTTTGGTCAGGATGATGCGGTCGCCGCGCAGCTTGTCGACGGTGCCGACATGCTCGCCATCGCTGCCGACCACTTCCATATGTTCGCGCACCTGCGTCACTGCCTGGCGCTGCTCGCCGCGACGGGTGCGCCAAGTGCCGAATTCGCTGTTGAAGCGATCGCGATGTTCGCGCTGATATTCGGCATAGTCACGGTCCAGTTCGTCGATCCGCTGCTGGCGCCAGCTATAATAGTTGCTGTCATGATGCGCGCCATAGTCCTGCTGCGGGCCGAAGGCGCGGTTGCGATAGCCATGATCCTCGCTGCCATAGCCGCTGCGTTCTCCGGTATAGGGGGCAAAGCCACGGCCGGGCAGATAGTCGCTGCGCGCAGCCGAGGCATAGCCAAGCCGGCTCGACTGGTCGCGCGGGTCGCCATAGGGGCGGTTATAATATTCGTCATATTCGCGGCGGCGTTCCGCCTCGTCATCGCCGAACCAGCTGCGAATCTCGTCGCCCGCCCGGTCGAAGAAGCCGCGATCGTCGGGATCATAGCCTGAAGGATAGGGGCGGGCACCCGGCCCGCTGAACTGGCCGCGCATGCCGTATCGATAGGCGCGCTCGTCGCGTGGCGCCCTGTACCGATCATTGTAACGGTCGTTGCCGCGATCCCAGTCGGTCGAATAGCGATCATCTCCGCCATAGCGGCGTCCGCCTTGATAACCCATGGTCCGTCTCCTTGTGCTTGTCGGAGGATCGCGCCCTCCGGTGGTGCGTGCTTGTTGCACCGACAGGCCATCAATGGGTGGCGCGGCCCATCGTTCCGGGCGTTACGGGCGGGTAACGTCGCGCCTTTCAACCGCCCTGCCGAAGGCGGAAAGGGCCGATTTCCGGGGCTCTTGATCGAGATCAGGAAAGGCGGCGATTTTTTGCGCAAAAGACCGTTGCAAGGCGAAAATCCCTCGCCTATAGGCAGCCCACCTTTGGGGCCTTAGCTCAGCTGGGAGAGCGCGTCGTTCGCAATGACGAGGTCAGGGGTTCGATCCCCCTAGGCTCCACCATTTCCCTTCGAAATGAACGAACTGTTCCGTGTGGCATTGGCTGTGCGGACCGGACGCCACCGGCCGGCGCACCCCATGATGATCGGACAGCATGACAAGATGCGCGATCTCGCACGGGCGGATCAGGGCAGTCTTTCCCCCATCGACGCTTCGAGCACCGCATACCATTCACCGCGGGTCCATTCGACCTTGAAGGCATCGATACTGCGGGCGATGCGGGCAGCGGACTGGCTGCCGACAATGGGAATCGGGCGCGCGGGATGCGCCATGATCCAGGACAGGGCGGCGGCGGTGATATCGACGCCATAGCGCTCGCCCTGATCTGCAAGCATCACAGCGGCCGGGTGCAGCGCCTTGGCGAGGCGACCACCACCCAGCGGCGACCAGGCCAGAACCGCCATGTCGCGCGCCATCGCCTGATCGAGCGTGCCGTCATGGAGCGGCGCCGTGCGCAGCGCGGAAAATTCGGGCTGGGTGCTGACGATCGGCAGGTCGAGAAAGGTCTGGAGCGCATCGAGTTCGTGAATCGCATAGTTGGACACGCCGATCGCGCGCACCTTGCCAGCTTCGACCATGCGGGTCAGGCTGGCGGCGACTTCCTGCGGATGGGTCAGGAAATCGCGGCGATGGATCTGGTAGAGATCGACCCGGTCGATGCCCATTCGCGTCAAGGACGCATCGATGGCCTCGGCCAGATAGTCTGCGCCGCTATTATAGGGGATGCCCGGCCGGATGCCGCCCTTGGTGGCGATGATCATGCGCTGCCGCAGTTCAGGGGCGTCCGCCAACATCTGGCCGAACAGCGTTTCGGCCGATCCGAAACCGGCGGGTGTGTCGCAGCCATAGATGTCCGCCGTGTCGAGCAGGGTGATGCCGGCGTCCAGCGCCGTCTCCACCCTGGCGCGGGCCTCGGCGATATCCTCGCCGGCCAGGCGCCACATGCCCCAGGCGATCGGAAAGACGGAAATGCCGCTCTTGCCGAGCGGACGTGGTTCGGCGGAGAGGCGCAGCGTCGTCATGGATCGATCAATGGCACAAGCAATGTGCCGGCGGTAGGGGCCATCCGCGTCCCACATGACCGGCCGGGCGACCGGCGCTTGCCGGGGCCGGTGTCACGCCCTGGATGAAAAGCTCATGTAACGCGCGCGCCAGGCGGCGACTTCGGCGCGCAGGTGGGCCGGGGCGGCGTCCCCCGACAGGACGAGGGCGGCGACCTCATTGTCGGGATGCATCAACATCTTCCGCGATCCGTCGCTGAACCAGACGGGCACCAGCTGATCGCAAAGACTGTCGAGGATCGCGCCGGCCATGCCATTCTCGATCGCAGCGCTGCCGGGCAGCATGCGAACCATGATCGATACGCCTTCGAAGCAGTTGCGCGGTTCGCGGACGAAATCGATCGATGCCAGGATGCCGGACCGGTCCGGACGGGCTTCATCGGGCATGGCCTGGACCCGGCGCCATGCGCAAAACCATGTCCGGCAGATATGCGGGCGCACCGCATGGATGCTGCATCCCTGCTCGCCCAGATGCGCGCAGGGCGCGCCCGCCGCTTTCTTGAAATCGGGTGTGTCGACGGTCAGAATGGTGCAGCACATGGTGCAATCGCCGCAGGACCGGTCAGGGATGACAGGGCCCAGCAGAGCGGTTTCCAGATCTGTATCCATGTGCATCCGGGCGGGGTGCCTTGGCCTTGTCGGGAATGCAAGCGGCATCATGCGCGCCGCCTCGCGGCAGATGCCCTGCGCCGGTCAGGCGCGCATGAAGCGCCAATGGTCAGCGTCGCTCTCGCCCGGATCGAAGCGATATCCGTCGCTGTCGAAGCCCTGCATGGCCTCGACATCAGCGACATGATGTTCGCACATCCAGCGCGCCATCATGCCGCGTGCCCGCTTCGCGTTGAAGCTCACGAAGCGCGGGCCGTTCGGCCCCGGCTCGCGAAAATCGACATGGATCACGCGCAGGCCGTCCAGCCTTTTCTCGACCGCCGCGAAATATTCCTGGCTGGCCAGGTTGAGGACGACGCCCGATCCCTCTTCCGCGGCCTGTGTGCGCAGCAGCGCGGCGATGCGATCGCCCCACCAGTCGGTCAGCTTCTTGTGCCGCGGTGCCCAACGTGTGCCCATTTCCAGCCGATAGGGACGGATCGCATCCAGCGGACGCAGCAGCCCGTAAAGGCCCGACAGCATCCGCACATGATCCTGCGCGAAGGCCACCGCCGCCTCGTCCAACGTGTCCACCTCGAAACCGGAATAGACGTCGCCGGCAAAGGCATAGAGCGCCTGCCGTTCGGGCAGCTCGGCAAAGTCCCGGAACCGGTCGGCATTGAGCTTGGCCAGGCGCGGCGAGATATGCATCAGTTCCGCCAGCCGCTTCTGCGAAAGATTGGCGGCCGACTTGGCGAGCCCGCGCGCTTCCTCGGCGAAATGCGGCGTGGTGACGGCAAGGGGCGGCAGCGCGCGCTCGAAGTCGAGCGTCTTGGCGGGAGAGAGCAGAACGATCATGCCCCGCGCGGTAGCCGCGCCTCGTCCGGGCGTCAAACCGGACCGCGCCTCCCCCTCCCGCCCGCCGGCGGATTTCGCTTCAGCGCCCGCCTGTGGCCCCTGATGGCCGCGCCACCGCATACATGGCCTGCGCCATTTCCCGGTAATAGGCGTTGCGATCGCCGTCCCGTGCATAGACTTCGTTGATGCTGTGCGACGCGCCGGGGACATAGATGAACTCTGCCCGGCCACCCACCTTGCGGAACGCTGCCTCCAGATCATGGACGGCACCATCGAGATAATAGGAATCGGTGGTCCCGACCACGACATGGACCTTGTCGTCCAGATCATGGCGCAGGCGCGGCCATTGGGTCTCGATCCGGTGGCCGATATCATAATTGTCCCGCCAATATGCCGCGACCTGCGCATCGACTGCGCCCGTCACCCGATCGAAGAGTGGCGCCGGCGTCCCGTCCGCACGGCGCGGCGAGAAGGTCCAGTCGAAGGATCGCAACTGGCCGCCATCCCGGCCCAGCACCGTCTCGATCCCCGCCGCCTGCGCGATCGTCGTCTTCACCGCGCCATGGGCGCGCTCCAGCGGACGGGCCACGCCCTGGGCATCGCGATACATGTTCGCCCCCGGCTGATAGAGGTCGACGCCGATGAAGTGCCGGAAATCCACTGGATCGGGTGACGAGGCCCAGCTTCCACCGAAGAAGGCGGGATAGCGCACCATCGCCCAGAGCGCGAACCAACCGCCCGAACTATGGCCGGTCAGGAACCGGCCCGAGGGCCTGGCATCCATCCGATAGCGGCTTTCGAGCGCCGGAATGATCTCGCGCGTCAGCGCTTCGCCCCAGGGACCATTATTGACGCTGTCGGCAAATTCGGTCGTGCCGGTGGGCGAGGCGAAGTCCAGCGTCACCCAGATCATCGGCGGAATGGCTTTTGTCTCCATCAGGTGCCAGATGCGCGACAATTGCTGCCCGTCGACCCGATGATTGGTCCCGAACGCACCGGCCGTATAGACCGTGGGATAGGTGACGCGGCCGTTGGGATCATAGCCCGGCGGGGTCAGCACCCAGGCGGCGACGCTCTGCGGCGTGCCGCGAAAGCGGGTCAGCGCCTTTGATACGACCTGTTCGTCGTGCAGATGCGGGCGCGACGCGGTGATCTGCTCGGCGGCGCGCGGCGGCAGGCCGGTGACGTCGAACTGTCCGGCCACCGGCGGCAGTCTGTGATCGAGCGCAATCGACGGCCTGGCGCCAAGCGGTAGATGCAACGTCACCACCTTCGAGACCAGGTCGCCCGGTCCCCGCCCGCCATAATTATAGTCGCCGTCGCGATCGAGCACGACCTGCACCCGATAGTCCCCCGGCGCCAGGGTCGCGAACCCCTTGGGGAAGGCGCCTTCCTCGGCATCGATGCTCACGGTGCGATCAGGCCCGAAACTGGCGACATCGCGGCCCGCCACGAAGATGCGGGCGTCGTCGGGGCCATAGATGTCGATATCCTCGCTTTCGCCATTGTCGGCGCTCAGCGGTGCCGCAAAGAGCAGCAACCGTCCCGATGCGTCATCGCTCAGCGCAGCCGGCAAACTGATATCGAAGCGCGTTTCGGGCGGCGCGGCGCCGATCAGCGCCAGTGCAAACAGGGGAAGTGCAAGCAAGCGGGCCATTGCATTAGTCATCAGGATATCCTGCCATTTCGCCGGCGCAGGGCAATCAACTGGGCGGCAAGGCCCAGGATCAGCATCGCCAGAAGCGCCGCCTGCGATCCCAGCAGCAAGGGCGACTTGAGGTCGGTGACGAGAGGATGACCATCCAGCACGCGGCGCAGGATTTCGGTCACGGTCGGCACCATCAGCAGAAACGCCGTGAGGCTGAGAAAAACCGTCTCCAGATAGCGCCGCGCCCGCCCGAGAAAGCGGATATTGTCCACGCCATAGCCGGCGATCAGAAGCAGGATCGTCACCGTGCCGATGCCGTAGCTGACCGGCTGATGCGCCACCAGGAACACGGTGCCGGCACCGATCAGCATGAAGATGAGATAGGCGATGCCCGGTGCCGTTCGCGGCATGATCCGGCCATGGCGCGCAAACATATAGGCGGCCAGCGGAATGGCGGGCAGGCTGCCGAGCGTATGGACCCAACCCAGGGGCGTTATTCCAAACATGGTCTGTGTCTTTCTGTTGGCGGGCGATCGCCGCGCTTATGCGGCAAAGCTGGTGGAGCGGGACAATGCGCGCCATTGCGCGATCTCTGCTTCCATGGCGGCCATCTTGCCTTCGACCAGGCCCAGCGCATCGTCGCCCAGGAACAGGCGGGTCGGCGGTGCCGGCGCCTCCACCAGCGCCAGCAAGGCTTGCGCCGCGCGCGCGGGATCGCCCGGCTGCTGCCCGCTCTTGGCCTGACGCGCCGCCCTTATCGGGTCCATGACCGCGTCATAGTCGGCGATGCTGCGCGGCGTGCGGTCCATCGACCGCCCGGCCCAGTCGGTGCGGAACTGGCCGGGCGCCAGCGCCGTTACATGGATGCCGAACGGCGCCACTTCCTTGCCCAGCGCTTCGGAAATACCCTCCAGCGCGAACTTGCTGCCGCAATAGAAGCTGATGCCGGGCATGGTGATGAACCCGCCCATGGACGTGATGTTGACGATATGACCGCGCCGCCGTTCGCGCATGCCGGGCAGCACCGCCTTCATCATCGCCACCGGGCCGAACACATTGGCGGCGAACTGGCGCTGCAGATCGTCGATCGACGATTCCTCCAGCACGCCCTCATGACCATAGCCCGCATTGTTCACCAGCACGTCGACCGGCCCGGCGCGCCGCTCGGCGTCCGCCACGGCCGCCGGAATCGCGTCCAGATGCGTCACGTCCAACTGCAGCGGATGCGCGCGTCCGGGCGCCAGCGCCGCAAAGGCTTCGGCATCCTTGGGGTGCCGCACGGTCCCGACGACGGCATGGCCGGCGTCCAGCGCGCCCTCGGCAAAGGCCCGGCCCAGGCCGGAACTGACGCCGGTAATCAGGAAAGTCTTGGGGATCAGCGCCGACATGGCCTACTCCATGATTTGAACATCAACTATATCATGATATAGATAGCAACATGACGTCCATCAAGCCCCCCTCGACCGGTTCGCGTGGTGAACCCGTGCGCAATCGTGTGATCGACGCGGCCGAACGCCTGCTGCGCGACGGCAAGGCGGAATTTTCGATGCGCGATCTGGCGACCGAAGCGGGCGTCAGTTTCGCCACGCCGTTCAACCAGTTCGGCAGCAAGGCCGCGATCATGCACGCCCTGTCGGCGCGGCGGATCGCCACCGCGACCCAGCGCTTCGCGGACAAGCCGCGGCTCGACGATGCCGGCCGGCGCGTGCTGCTGGCGGTCGCCACGGTGGTCGAGCTGATGCTGGAAGAACCGCGCGTGAACCGGGCGGTGATGGGGTGGCTCGGCACGCCGGGGCCGACCCATGGCGAAGTGCTGGCGCAGTCCACCGCGCTGTGGACCCTGGCGATCGGTGCTGGCGAAGGTCTGATCGACGGGCACCCAACGCTGCCTGCCCTGGCAAGGCATCTGGCCTTCGGCTTTCGCGGTGTGCTGTCCTTCTGGACGGCCGGTGAATTGCCTGATGACGAACTTGCTGCCAATGCCCGCGACGTGGCGAACGCCTTGCTGGGCGGCGCAGCCAGCCAGTCCTGATCGTCATGCCTAGGGCGGGCGGCGCGCCTTATCCGTTCGCGCCCTGCTGTGCCTCGCGATAGGCGCGGGCGGACAGGCCCATGTTGCGCTGGAAGAAGCGGCTGAAATAGGCCGGGTCGGCAAAGCCGATCGAAAAGCCGATCTCGGCAATCGACAGGTTGGAATAGAGCAGGGCCCGCTGCGCTTCGAGCAGGGCGCGCTGGTCGAGCATCTGGGCCGGTGATCGGCCGGCCATCCGGGCGCAGGCGACGCGCAGCGCGGTCTGGCTGACGCCCAGCGCGGCGGCATGGACCGACACCGGTTCGCGCAGGCGGAAGCGCTGCTCGATCCGTTCGCGCAGCCGCGCGACGATCGACGCATGCGGTCCGGCGCGCGGGGCGGCGTGGACGGCGGCGCTGCGATGGCGCAGTGCCGTCACCAGCAGCGACAGCATCGCCGCATCGACCGCCGCCCGGTGGCCCGGCGCCGACCAACTGAGTTCGCGCATCAGATCGGCGACCAGCCGTTCGACCGGGGGCAATTGCGCCGCGCTCATCTCGATCGCGTCGGGCCGCTCGAACAGGCCGGTCAGTTCCGGGCCATGGCGGCCAAGATCCTGCAGATAGGCGTCCGCCATGGTGATGACGAAGCCAGCGGTTTCCTCCAGCCATTTGAAGCCATGCACGGCGGTGGCCGGCACCAGCAGGAAGCTGGGCGCGACGAAGCGCAACTCCGCGCCATCCGCCTCCATCGCGCCGCCGCCCGAGGTGATGAGGAAGATATGGCTCAGCTCGCTATGGGCATGCGGTTTGATCGTCCATTCGCTGGGGCGTGAGCGATCGTCCAGGGTTTCGACATGGACGAAGCCCTCCGCCACCAGCCTGTGGGGCTCACCATAAAGATAGAAGGTCGGAAAGGACTGTTTCGACATCGGGCATGGTCCCGTCGAGATGCGCTGGGGCTGATGAATTGTCCAATTAATAGGCTGGTGCGCCCATGTCCATCGCCGACCGTGCGGATAGGGTAGGCGCATCGGACAAACAGGGGCGCCGTCAGCGTGCCCGGATCATGAGAGGATGCGAATGCGCACCAGCATAGCCATTATCGGTGCCGGCCCGGCCGGCATGTTCCTGGCCCATCTGCTCGCGGCGGAGGGCATTGCCGCGGTCGTGCTGGAACGGCGCGACCGGGCCTATGTCGAGGGGCGGGTGCGTGCCGGCGTGCTGGAACAGGTGACGACCGACCTGATGCATCGGTTGGGCCTTGGCGAGCGGCTTGATCGCGAGGGGCTGGTCCATGGCGGCACCCAGATTTCGCTCGACGGTTCGCTGTTCCGCATCGACATGGCGGCGCTGACCGGTGGCAGCGCGGTCACCGTCTATGGCCAGCAGGAGGTGATGCACGACCTGTTCGAGGCGGCGCCGGAGCGCGGCGTAGAGATCGTCTGGAATGCGCAGGATGTGACGCTGGAGGGGCTGGACGGCGATCATCCCGTGGTCCGCTGGCGCCAGGACGGCGTCACGCAGGCATTGCAATGCGACTATGTCGTCGGCTGTGACGGCTATCATGGCGTCAGCCGCAATAGCATCCCCGTCCATGTGCTGCGCACCTTCGAGCGCGTCTATCCGTTCGGCTGGCTCGGCATATTGGCCGACGTACCGCCCGCCGACCATGAACTCATCTACGCCAATCATGAGCGCGGCTTCGCGCTCGCCTCGATGCGTTCGCCCACGCGCAGCCGCTATTATATCCAGTGCGGCCTGGACGAGCAGGTCGAGGACTGGTCCGACGACCGTTTCTGGGACGAGCTTTGCCTGCGCCTTGGCCCCGACGCCGCATCGCGCGTCACCCGCGGGCCGAGTTTCGAGAAGTCGATCGCGCCGTTGCGCTCCTTCGTGTCGGAACCGATGCGCTGGGGCCGGCTGTTCCTGGCCGGCGACGCTGCCCATATCGTGCCGCCGACCGGCGCCAAGGGGCTCAACCTCGCCGCGTCGGACGTCATCATGCTGAGCGAGGCGCTGGTCGATCATTATCGCGGCGGATCGGATGCCGGGCTGGACGGCTATTCCGCCCGCGCTCTGGCGCGTGTGTGGAAGGCGGAGCGCTTTTCCTGGTGGTTCACCTCGATCACCCACCGCTTCCCCGACATGGACGGTTTCGCCCGCCGCATCCAGGCGGCCGAGATCGACTATATTCGCGGGTCGCAGGCGGCGCAGCGCACGCTGGCGGAAAATTATGTCGGCCTTCCGCTGATGGCTGCCTGACGCCTCTGGCCGGGGCGGGGCTTTACCGCCCCGCCGGATGCGGCCTAGACCGGGGCATGAGCGAAGAGAATGACGCGGGACGCCCCGCAGCGACGATCGTGATCGTGCGCGACCGGCCGGGGGAAGCGCCCGACCTGCTGATGATGGAACGGGCCGCGACCATGGCCTTTGCCGCCGGTGCGCTGGTCTTTCCGGGCGGTGGCGTCGACGATAGCGACCGGGCGCTGGCCGCCAATATGTCCAGCGATCTGCCCAGTGATGAGGTCGCTGCGCGGATCGCGGCCATTCGCGAGACGATTGAGGAAAGCGGCCTGGGCGTCGGTCTGGCGGGGTCTGTCGATGCCGCTACCGTGTCGGCGATTCGCGCGGGCCTGCTCGGCGGGGCGCCGCTCGGCGATCTTCTGGCGCCGCGCGGCATCGCCCTGGCGCTGGATGCGCTGGTGCCGTTTGCCCGCTGGCACCCGTCTGCGCGGGAAAAGGCGATCCGCGTCTATGACACCCGCTTCTATCTCGCCCGCGCGCCACTGGGGCAGGCGGCGAGCGTCGACGCGACCGAGAATGTTCGCCTGTTCTGGAGCAGCGCCGCCGCCACCATAGCCCGCGCCGATGGCGGCGACGGGCATGTCATCTTCCCCACCCGCCGCAATCTGGAACGGCTGGCGCAATATGACAGTTTCGACGCACTCGCCGCCCATGCCCGCAGCATCCCGGTGGAAAAGGTGCGCCCCTGGTTCGAGGAGCGCGACGGCGAGCCGCATCTCTGCATCCCGGCGCACCTCGGCTATCCGGTCACGTCGGAACCAATGCGGCAGGTCCGGCGTGGTTAGGGGATGCACCGCCTTCATCTGACCCTTCGTGCCCTTGTCATTATCGCTGTCATCCTTGGCCTGCTCTGGGTCGGCTATGCGCTGCTGCGCCAGCGACCGCAGGATCTGCCCTGGACCAGGCTGGACCTGTCGCAGCGGGTCGGCCTGTTCACCGGTCGCAAGCTCGCCGCGCTGACCGGCGATCGGGCGCAATGTCTGGCGCTGCTCGACCGGGCGGGCATCGCCTATACGGCGATGAAGCCGGGCGGGGGCGAGGGGCAGTGCGGCTATGCCGACGCGGTCCGGCTGAAGGCGGAAAAGGGCATGATCGCCTTGTCACCCGCCGGGGTGGCGCCGTCCTGCCCGGTGGTTGCCGCCCTGCGCGTCTGGGAATGGCAGGTGGTGCAGCCCGCCGCGCAGCGGCTGTTCGGCCAGCCGGTGCGCTCCATCACCCATTTCGGTTCCTATAGCTGCCGGCGCATGTATGGCCGCAGCCAGGGCGACTTCAGCGAACATGCCACGGCCGACGCGATCGATGTCGCGGGCTTCGTGCTGGCCGATGGCCACCGGATCAGCGTGGTCGGCGACTGGAAGGGGCAGGGCAAGGACGCCGCCTTCCTGCGTGACGTGCGCGATGGCGCCTGCGGCCTTTTCTCGACCGTGCTCTCGCCCGACTATAATGCCGCCCATCGCGACCATTTCCACCTCGATCAGGCGGAACGCGGTGCGACGGGCTGGCGGGCCTGTCGTTAGGGATTAAGGCGTTCGGGCTGAGCGAAGTCGAAGCCTTCTCCTGAGCGCAGCGAAGCGCTTCGGCTTCGCCTCAGCCGGGCCCTTCGACTTCGCTCAGGGCGAACGGTTGTAATTACTGCCCGTAGCCAGCCTGCTTGGCGAGGCTGACGGCTTCGCGCGCGGCGGCGAGCAGGGCGCCGCTCTTGGCCTCGCATTCGCGCTGCTCATATTCGGCGGTCGAATCGGCGACGATGCCGGCGCCGGCCTGGACGTGCATCACGCCATCCTTCAGCACGGCGGTGCGCAGCACGATGCAGCTGTCCATATTGCCGTCCGGGCCGAAATAGCCGACGCCGCCGGCATAGGCACCGCGCGTTTCCGGCTCCAGTTCGGCGATGATCTCGCAGGCGCGGACCTTGGGCGCCCCCGACACGGTGCCGGCGGGGAAACCCGCGAACAGCGCGTCGATCGCGTCCTTCTCCGGTGCCAGCCGACCGACCACGTTCGACACGATGTGCATCACATGGCTGTAGAATTCGACCGTATAGCTTTCCGTCACGGTGACGCTGCCGGCGCTGGCGACGCGGCCGACATCGTTGCGGCCCAGGTCCAGCAGCATCAGATGCTCGGCCCGTTCCTTGGGATCGTCGAGCAGGCTGGCGCGGTTGGCGGCGTCTTCCACCGCATTCTTGCCGCGCGGGCGGGTGCCGGCGATCGGCCGGATCGTCACTTCGCCATCGCGGGCGCGGACCAGGATTTCCGGGCTGGACCCGATCAGCGCAAAGCCGGGCAGGTCGAGATAATAGAGGAAGGGCGACGGGTTGATCCGGCGCAGCGCGCGATAGAGCGCGATCGGCGGCAAGGTGAAGGGGCTGGTGAAGCGCTGCGCCAGCACCACCTGAAAGATGTCGCCCGCGACGATATAGTCCTTGGCGCGGTCGACCATCTGGGCATAGCGGCCCGGTTCCAGCACCGGCGTCACGTCGATCTCGGCAATGTCGGCCGGGGCGGGCACGGCCGGCAGCGGCGCAGCCAGGCGCGCGGCGGTCGCGTCGATCCGCTCCAGCGCCTGCGCGATCGCCTTTTCCGCGTCGGCGGCCTGATCCTTCCACACCGGCGCGACCAGGAACAGGGCGTCGGCCAGGCGATCGAACACCAGGATGACGGTCGGCCGCACGAACAGCATGTCGGGCAGGGCGATGTCGTTGGCGGCCGGGCGGGGCAGCTTTTCGACCAGACCCACCGTCTCATAGCCGAAATAGCCGACCAGACAGGCGAGCGCGGCCGGCAGGGCGGGGTCCAGATCGGCGCGGCATTCAGCGACCAGCGCGCGCAGCGCCTGCAACGCATCCTGTTCGGCGGGGACGAAGGCGTCGCGATCCGTCGCCCATTGGCGGTTGATCTCGCCCTTTACCCCCTCGGCGCGATAGACGAGGTCGGGGGCCAGGCCGATCAGGCTGTAGCGGCCGCGCACCGCGCCGCCCTCGACCGATTCCAGCAGGAAGTCGCCCCGGTCCGGCTCGAACAGCTTGAGCGCAGCGGAGATCGGCGTGTCGGTGTCGGCAATCTGCCGCCGCCATACCAGACCCGAACGGCCCTGTGCCAGTGCCGCGCGAGCGACGGCCGTGCCGTCCACCATTCCCCCCTGCGCCGCCATCTTACTGCTCGCCGCTATTGGTAGCGGACAGCGCCTTCTGGGCTTCGGCCACGGCGTTCGCCTTGCGGGTCACGCCCATGTCCTTCTCGATCGCGCGCTCGAACTGGGCGCCATATTCCTCGCCCACGACGTCGCCCAGCTGGGTGCGGACCTGGTTCAGCAATTCGGGCTGACCGGCGGCGTCGCCACGCTTGATGGCGTTCAATTGCACCACGAAGGTGCCGCGATCCTGGCCGATCGGCAGGGTCTTCACGCTGTTGGCGGCCATCGAGAAGAGGATGGCGATTTCGGCCGGCGGGCGCTGCTGGCCGCGCATCAGGTCGGCGCGACGGCCACCCACGACCTGCGGGGCGGGCAGCTTGACGCCGGCCTGGGCCAGCGCATCGGCCAGCTTGGTGCCCTTGGCGACCTTGGCGCGGATGTCCTCGGCAACCTTCTGCGCCTTCTCATAGCCCTGGCTCAGCTTGTACTGGGCCACGACCAGCGGCTTGATCTTCGCGAGCGGCGGCGGGGCAGGGGCGACGATGTCGCCCGGCGCGGCCAGCGCATAGCGCTTGTCGGCGGTGATCGGCACCAGCTGGGCATCATCGTCGGCGCTCATCGCGAAGACGGGGGCCAGCAGCGGCTGCAGGTCGCTGTTGGGCTGATAGGTCTCGTCCTCGACCTGCTTGCCGCTCGACACGAGCAGCGGCGAGGTTTCCAGCTTCAGGCCATTATCCTTCGCGACTTCCTCGAAGGTGCCGCCATTGGCGATCTGATCCTCGATCTTGCCGGTGAAGTCGGTCAGCAGCTGCTTTTCCTTCTGGGTGCGCAGCGTGGCGATGATCTCATCGCGCACCGAAGCCAGCGCACGGGCCGGGACATTGTTGAGCGCGGTGACGCGCAGCACGATCCAGCCGAGCGAACCACGGACCGGGCCAACCAGTTCGCCCTGCTTGGCGGCAAAGGCGGCGTCGGCGACCGGCTTGGACGCGGTGGCGGCCAGCGCCTCGCGGCTCTGGTCGGTCAGGGTCGACACGGCAAGGCCCGCGCCCTGCGCCGCGGCGGCCAGCGTCTTGCCGGCCTTCACCTGGTCGGCGATCGCCTTGGCGCCCGCCTGGGTCGGCAGCACCAGCTGTTCGACGCTGCGATTTTCCTTGGCGGCATAGGCCGCCTTGTTCTGGTTGTAGGCGGCGGTGATTTCCGCCTCGGTCGGCTGGGCCGCCTGGGCGAAGCGCTCACTGTCGATCACGGCATAACGGATGCGGCGCTGTTCCGGGATGGTGTAGCGCGCGGCATTCTTCTTGTAGAAATCGGTGACCTGCGCGTCGGTCGGCTCCTTGGCGTCCAGGAAGGCGGCGGCCGGGATCGCGGCGATCGTGCCCTGGCGTTCCTCCAGCAGCAGCGACGCATAGGGCAGCGCCACGCTGTCGGGCAGCTTCACGCCCAGGCCGACCGGGGCCAGCAGCTGGCGCTGCAGGATTTCACGGCTGATATCGTCGCGCAGCGACTGTTCGCTGATCCGCTCGCGCTGCAGCAGGGCGCGGAAATTATCCTGGCTGAAATTGCCGGCGGCGTCCTGGAAGGCGGGGATCTGCGCGATCTGCGCATCGACCAGCCGCTTGCTGATATGGACGCCCTGATCGCTGGCGAACTGCTTGAGCGTCAGCGCCGCAACCAGCTGGTCGAACACCTGCTTGCCGCCGCCCTGGGCAAAGAAATCGCCGATCTGCATGCCGGGATTTTCGCGGCGCGCATTTTCGAACACGCGCTGGATGCGGTCCTGCAACTCGCTCATGCGCAGCTTGGAACCGCCGGCCTTGGCGACGGTGTCGCCGCCGCCCAGGCCAGTCCCGAACTTGCCGCTGGAAATGTCGCCCAGGATGAACGCCGCCGCGATCAACCCCAGAAAGAGGATCGCGAAAAAGGCGCCGAATTTGGAACGGATGAAACTGCGGAAGACAGAGAGCATGAGAATGTCCGGTTTTTATGCGGCGATATGGCGGCCCGCTTTAGGGGCGGATCGACCCGGCGGCAAGTGCGGCCGTGGCGGACGGTCTGGACAAATGCTGCATCGCCGTCCATCGGCTTGATTGCCTGAAAGCGGAACCAGGAGACGCGGTGCATGCCGTGGGGACCCGCTGCGGGCACGTGCAGCAATAATCACAAGGGGACATGGACCGATGAGCAGGCGCAAGCTGGTGGTCGGCAACTGGAAGATGAACGGGATGCGCGCGCATCTCGACGAGGTGGAGGCGATCGGCAAGCTCGCCGCGCAGCATCCGGCGGTGGAAGTCGGGCTTTGCCTGCCGGCCACGCTGATCATGGCCGGGTCGCAGCTGAAGGGCGCGGCCTTCATCGGCGCCCAGAACTGCCATATGGAATTGAGCGGCGCCTATACCGGCTCGCTGTCGGCCGAGATGCTGATCGAGGCGGGGGCGACCTGGGTCATCACCGGTCATAGCGAACGGCGCGAGACGCGCGGCGAGACCAACGCCGATGTCGCCGCCAAGTCGGTCGCCGCCCATGCCGCGGGCATGAAGGTGATCCTGTGCGTCGGCGAAACGCTCGCCGTGCGCGATGCGGGCGATGCCGACGAAGTGGTCACCGCCCAGTTGCTCGCCTCGCTGCCCGAAGGCGCAGGCGCCGACTGGCTGGCCGTCGCCTATGAACCCATCTGGGCGATCGGCACCGGCCGCATCCCGACGCTGGAGGCGATCCAGTCGATGCACGCCACCCTGCGCGCCGCGCTCGCCAGTCGGATCGGCCAGGAACAGGCCGACGCCATGCGCATCCTCTATGGTGGATCGATGAACGGCGACAATGCCGCCGAGATCATCGCCCTGCCGGACGTCGACGGCGGTCTGGTCGGCGGCGCCAGCCTGTCGGCCGCCAAGTTCGAACCGGTGATCGCCGCCGCGGATTGATGCGGAGCGCCCCCTCTTCGTGCGGAAGAGGGGGCATTCTGGCTTGATGCGAGTCGAGCGCGTTGCTGGCTGTGCGTTGAAGGGGCGGGCTATCTTCACTCCGTTCGCCCTGAGCGAAGTCGAAGGGCGCTGCTGAGCGAAGGCGAAGCTATTGCCTCGCTCCGCTCGGCCGAGGGCTTCGACTTCGATCAGCCCGAACGGTTCTTTCACTGTCCAGACTTGATTATATGGGCCATTGCAAGCCAGCCGCAGCGCCTTCTGCACGTGCCCTCATCCATGCCTTCGTTCATATCGACAGGCTCGCCGGTTGCCCCGGCGGTCCATCATCGCTATGTGCGCGCCAACGCATTCCTTCATTGGACAGAAAAGAACCCGCATGTTCACCTTCCTTCTCGTCGTGCAGGCGATCGTCGCTGCCCTGCTGGTCACCGTCATTCTGATGCAGAAGTCGGAAGGTGGCGGTCTGGGCGTCGGTGGCAGCCCGGCCGGGCTGATGTCGGCGCGCGGCGCGGCGGATTTCCTGACGCGTTCGACCACGATCCTGGCGACCATCTTCGTCCTGCTGTCGATCACCCTGGCGGTCATCGCCTCGGTCCGTCATGCCGGCGGCGACATCGACACCTCGCTGGTCAAGTCGGCCCCCGCCACGCAGGCTCCCGCGCCCGCGACCGGCAGCGCCGACCCCCTGGCCGGTGCGGCCAGTGCCGCCGGCAATGGTTCGGCAGCGAACGGCGCAGTTCCGCTCGCTAACTGACCTTTTCGTCGTTCATCGCCATATTTTTTGCGAGCGTGCGGATTCGCGCGCTTGCTCAACTCGTTTGTATAAGGCTAAGCCTCTTCTCCCATGACGCGGTATATTTTCATCACCGGCGGCGTGGTCTCCTCGCTTGGTAAGGGCCTCATGGCCGCATCCTTGGCAGCGCTGTTGCAGGCGCGGGGCTATCGCGTGCGAATCCGGAAATTCGACCCCTATCTCAACGTCGATCCGGGCACGATGTCGCCCTATCAGCATGGCGAAGTCTATGTGACCGACGACGGGGCGGAAACCGATCTCGATCTTGGCCATTATGAACGCTTTACCGGCGTGTCGGCGCGCCAGTCGGACAATGTTACCCAGGGCCGGGTCTATCAGACCATCATCCAGCGCGAACGGCGCGGCGACTATCTGGGCGCGACCGTCCAGGTCATCCCGCACGTCACCGACGAGATCAAGGCGTTCGCCACGGCGGAGACCGACGATCTGGACTTCGTCCTGTGCGAAATCGGCGGCACCGTCGGCGACATCGAATCGCTGCCCTTCATGGAAGCGATTCGCCAGCTCCATAATGATCTGGATCGCGGCCAGTCGATCTTCGTCCACGTGACCCTGGTGCCCTATCTCGCGGCGGCGGGCGAACTGAAGACCAAGCCGACCCAGCACAGCGTGCGCGAACTGACCTCGCTCGGCATCCAGCCCGACATCCTGCTGTGCCGCGCCGAGCATCCGCTGCCCGAGAGCGAGCGCAAGAAGATCGCCCTCTTCTGCAACGTTCGTCCCGAGGCGGTCATTCCGGCGCTCGACGCCAAGAGCATCTATGCCGTGCCCGAGCAATATCATGCCGAGGGTCTCGACAATGAAGTGCTGCGCGCCTTCGGCATCACCGATGCGCCCGCGCCGTCGATGGACCGCTGGACCGATATCATGGATCGCCAGCTCAACCCCGAAGGCGAAGTGACGATCGGCGTGGTCGGCAAATATGTCGGCCTGCTCGATGCCTACAAGTCGCTGCACGAAGCGCTGCACCATGGCGGCCTTGCCAACCGGGTGAAGGTCAACATCAAGTGGATCGACGCCGAACTGTTCGAGAAGGGCGACGACCTTGCCGCCAGCCTCGAACCGATGCACGGCATTCTCGTCCCCGGCGGCTTCGGCGTGCGCGGGTCGGAAGGCAAGATCGCATCGGTCAAGTTCGCGCGCGAACGCGACGTGCCCTTCTTTGGTATCTGTCTTGGCATGCAGATGGCCTGCATCGAAGGCGCGCGGAACACGGCGGGGATCGAGAATGCCTCGACCACCGAGTTCGGCGAAACCAGCGAGCCGGTCGTCGGCCTCATCACCGAATGGATGAGCAAGGAAGGCCTGCAGAAGCGGACCGCCGAGACCGATCTGGGCGGCACCATGCGTCTGGGCGCCTATCCGGCCAAGCTTGCCGGCAACAGCGTCGTCGCCGGCATCTATGGCAGCAACGACATTAGCGAGCGTCACCGCCACCGCTATGAGGTCAATGCCGGCTATCGCGAACCGCTGGAAAAGGGCGGCCTGATCTTCTCGGGCATGTCGCCGGACGGCACGCTGCCCGAAATCGTCGAGCGGCCCGACCATCCCTGGTTCGTGGGCGTGCAGTTCCACCCGGAACTCAAGTCCAAGCCGTTCGACCCGCACCCGCTCTTCGCCAGCTTCATCGAAGCGGCGGTCAAGCAGAGCCGGCTGGTATAAAAGAACGGGGCCGGAAGGCCCCGTTTCTCGTTTCAGCCCTTCGGCGTGTCGAAGAGATGGCGATACTGGCGCGGCTGGCAGCGCAGATATTGCGGCGCGGCCTTCACCGATGCGCCCAGATGGGCGGCGGCATGCCAGGGCCAGCGCGGATCATAGAGAATTGTGCGGGCGATCGCGATCAGGTCGGCGTCGCCGGTGCCGATGATCGCCTCCGCCTGCTCGAAATCGGTGATCAGGCCGACGGCGATCACCGGCATGTCGACCGCCTGCTTGACTGCGCGGGCCAGCGGCACCTGATAGCTTGGACCCACCGGAATATCCTGACGCGGGTCGAGGCCGCCGCTCGACACATGGATGGCGCTGCAGCCGCGCGCCTCCAGCGCCTTGGCAAATGCGACCGTCTGCTCGATGTCCCAGCCGCCATCGACCCAATCGGTGCCCGACACGCGCATCGTCACCGGCTTGTGCGCGGGCAGGGCGGCGCGCACCGCGTCGAAAATCTCCAGCGGCAACCGCATCCGGTTTTCCAGGCTGCCGCCATAATCATCGTCGCGCTGGTTGGAGAGCGGCGAGAGGAACTGGTGCAGCAGATAGCCATGGGCGCCATGCAGCTGCACCGCATCGATACCGATTGCATCGGCCCGCTTTGCCGCCGCGACGAAGGCGTCGCGCAGCCGGTCGATCCCGGCCTTGTCCAGCGCCATCGGCGCATGGGTGCCCGGCGTGAAGGGCAGGGCGGAGGGGGCGACCGTCTGCCAGCCATTGACCGCATCGGGCGCGATCTGCGCGCCGCCCTGCCATGGCACCTGCGTCGATGCCTTGCGCCCGGCATGGCCGAGTTGGATCGCGATGGGCATGTCGCTATGGCGCCGCACGCCGTCCAGCACGCGCTGCATCGCCGCCTGCGTCGCATCGTCCCACAGGCCGACATCGGCATGGCTGATCCGCCCCTCGGGCAGCACGGCGGTCGCCTCGATCGTCAGCAACGCCGCGCCCGACAGGGCAAGCTGGCCCAGATGAATGAGGTGCCAGTCGTTCATCTGGCCGTCGACGGCGGAATATTGGCACATCGGCGCAATCACGATGCGGTTGTCGAGGGCAAGGCCGCCGACATCGAAGGGCTGGAACAGCTTGGGAGCGCTCATGCAGGTCTCCAGAAGTGGGAGAGGGAGAGAAGGCCCGCAAGATAGGAAGCCGGCCGGGCGGCCGAAAGGGGGCGTCTCTCGCGGTCGCAAGATGGTCCGGTCTTCAAAATGTCATCAATCGGTCATCGCGGTGCAGCGCTTCGGAAACGCCGCTGTCGCGCAGCTTTCCTAATCGCGACCCCGACCAGAGGGGACTCGATCATGACCAGGATTTTTGCGGCATCCATCAGCCTGTTCGCACTCGCGATCGCCGGCACCGCCCATGCGCAGCAGCCGCTGCCCGAGGAGGAAGGCGGCATCGTCGTCACCGGCCAGCGCGCGCAGTTGCAGCGTTCCATCGACCAGAAGCGGGCAGCGCTGGGCATCGTCGATGTGACCGCGTCCGATGATATGGGCCAGCTTCCCGACAAGAATGTGGCCGAAGCGGTCGAGCGCCTGCCCGGCGTCGGCGTCCAATATGACCAGGGCGAGGGACGCTATGTCGCGGTGCGCGGCGTGCCCTCCAGCCTCAACGGCTATACCATCAATGGCTTCGAGATCGGCAATCCCGACGGGCTCGACCGGCGCCTGCCGTTCGACATCCTGTCGGGCCAGCTTTTGAAGCAGGTGGAGGTCGCCAAGGTGAAAACCGCCGACCTGACCGGCCAGGGCATCGGCGCGACCATCAACCTCGTCACCCAGACCGCCTTCGACTTCGACGATCGCTTCATCTTCCAGGCGAACGGGCAGGTCGGCTATCAGGAACTGCGCAAGGGCGACCAGCCGATCAAGGGCGATGTCACCATCGGCACCCGCTTCGGCGCGGACGAACAGTTCGGCATCCTGCTGGGCGCCAGCTATTCCGACCGCACCTATACCAGCTATGGCATCTATCCCGATGACTGGACGCCCGACGCCGATGCCGCGCGCGGCGCCGTGCCGGTCAACATCAAATATAATGACTATCGCCTCAAGCGCGAGCGGATCGGTGCGGCCGGCTCGTTCGACTGGCGCGGCGAGAGCGTCCAGCTCTATGTCCGCGGCATCTATTCCAAATTCTCCGAGGATGAATATCGTCAGCGCTTCCGCCTCGATTTCTCCGATATCGACTGGGACGCCAATGGCCTGACCGGCATTGCCTCGACCAGCGAGCAGCGTTCCGACCTGCGGCTGGAATATAAGGAAAAGTCGGTCCTGTCCTTCATGGCCGGCGGCACGGCCGCGCTGGCCGACAACTGGTCGCTCGATTTCGGCGCGGCACGTACCCGCAACGAAGTGATCGAACCCAATCAGCTCTGGCAGTTCCGGGGCAATCCCGGCGCGGTCGCGGTCGATTTTTCGGACAAGCTGTTTAGCGCCGTGCCGGTCGACGGTTATCTCGATCCGTCGGACCTGGGCTTCCGCCAATATTCGGCGCAGGATGAATATGGCCTGGAAAAGACATGGCAGGGCCGGCTCGACCTCACCGGCAAGCTGCCGACGATCGGCCAGAACAGCTTCGTCAAGTTCGGCGCCAATGGCCGCTGGACCGACAAGCGCTTCGATTCCTCCAATGACGTCTATGGGCGCGGCAGCAGCGCCAACCGCTTCACCCTGGATGGCCTGTCTGGCGACACCGTCATCGTGAAGCTGGGCGATGGCCGCAATTATTTTCTCGGCCCGGTGATCGATGCCGACCTTGTCGATGCCTATACCCAGGGAAAGCTGGGCGGCGCGCAGTTCGTGCTCAACGAAGCGACCAGCCTGGCCAATGAAACGCTGAGCGATTTCGACCTCAGCGAGAATGTCTATGCCGGCTATGCCATGGCCAATCTGGACTTTGGCGCGCTGTCGGTCACGGGCGGTCTGCGGGTCGAGCGGACCGACCTGGACATTGACGGCTATCTGCTGGAAGGCGACGTCGTCCGCCCGACATCGGGCCGCACTCGCTATACCAACTGGCTGCCCAGCCTGGTGGTGCGCGTGACCCCGTCGCACGATACCGTCTTCCGCCTTGCCTATTCGCGCAGCATCGGCCGGCCCAGCTATGCCGACCTGTCGCCGGGCGGCACCGTCACGGTGGAGGGCGCGGACGAGATCAGCGTGTCGAGCGGCAATCCGGCGCTCAAGCCCTATGTCGCAGACAATCTCGACATGTCGGCCGAATGGTATTTCGCGCCTGGCGGCCTGATCAGCGTCGGCGCCTTCGCCAAGTTCATCCGCAACCCGATCTTCACACAAAGCTACACCATCAATGACGGCAGCTTTGGCGGCGTCGCCTATGACCGGATCAATTTCAGCCAGACGCGCAACGCCGACACGGGTGATATCATCGGCCTGGAAGCTGCCTGGCAGCAGCAGTTCACTTTCCTGCCGGGCCTGCTTTCGGGTCTCGGCATGAACCTCAACCTCACCCTGATCGACTCCAGCCTGCGCATGCCCGACCGTGGCACCGTCGCCTTCCCCGAACAGTCCAAGCTGCTCTGGGGCGCGCAGCTCTTCTATCAGAAGGGTATCGTCGAAGCGTCGGTCGCCTATCATCATACCGGCCGCGCCTTGCTGTCGGCGGGTGATATCCGCCTCAATGACCAGTATAATGACGATCTGCGTCGTCTGGACGCGAAGATCGGGGTGGATGTGACGAAGAATGTGCGCCTCTTTGCCGAAGGGCAGAATCTGACCGACGAGCCGACCCGCCAATATCAGGGCGGCGTGCGCGACTGGGTGATCCAGAATGAACGCTATGGTCGCACCTTCTATGTCGGGGCCTCGGTCAAATGGTAAGAACGCTGCTTGTCGGAACCGCGCTGCTGGCGCTGACCGGTGCGGCGATCGCGCAGGCGCCAGTAGATGCGCCTTCGCCGCCACCTTCGCCGGTCGGCCTGCGGATCAAGGCGCCGGAAGCGCATCAGGGCGCGGCGTCGGACGGCACCCATGTCTATGCGATCGACAATGACCGGATCGGCAAATATCGCATTGCCGACGGCCAGCGCGTCGCCCAGTGGCAGGGGGAGCGCCGCCTTTATCCGCACATGAACAGTTGCACCGTGGTCGGCGCCGAACTGGTCTGTGCCGCGTCCAACTATCCCGCCGTGCCGCAGACCAGCGCGGTCGAGATTTTCGACACGAAGACGCTGAAGCATGTCCGCAGTGTCAGCCTGGGCTTTGGCCCCGGATCGCTGACGGTGATGGATCGGCATGCCGACAAATGGTGGGCGGTCTTCGCCAATTATGAGGGCAAGGGCGGCGAGCCGGGGCGCGATTATCGCTATACGCTGCTGGTGCGGATGGACGATGCTTTCCGGGCGGAGGCAAGCTGGGCGTTCCCGGCCGACGTGCTGGCCCGCTTCGCGCCCAAAAGCTGTTCCGGCCTTAGCTGGGGCGCAGACGGCCTGATCTACGCCACCGGGCATGACCGGCCCGAAGTCTATGCGCTGAAACTGCCCGAGGCGGGATCGGTGCTGGAGCATGTCGGCACGATTGGCATTGCCACGCCGGGCCAGGCGATCGACTGGGATCCCAAGGCGCCGCGCCGCCTTTGGTCGATCGGCCGGGGTGCTGGCGAGATGGTGGCGAGCGAGATGCCGCCGGTCCGATAGGACGGCTCAGCGCACCTTCAGCCCCAGTTCGGCGAGCAGTTCGCCGGCCTGGTCGCGCGAGATGGTGGCGCCGCGAAAGCGGCTGGCATCGCCGAGATGGACGCCGCCTATGTCCGCGCCGCGCAGGTCGGCACCCTCGAACCGGGCACCGTCCAGCATCGCCTCGCGCAGGCTGCAGCCTTCGAAACTGGCCATGCGGAAATCGCATTTGCGCAGGTCCGCCTGCGAGAAATCGATGCGGCTCAGCCGTTGCTTGCGGAAGGACAGGCCGGGCAGGCGCGCGTCGATCAGCAGGCATTCCGCCATCTCGATCTCCAGCGCGCGCAGGTCCGACAGGTCGGCGCCGGTCAGCTTGCACTGGGCCAGCCGCGCGCCCTCCAGCCGCGCCCGCCGCAGCACGACATTGTTGAAGTCGCATCCGGTCAGCACCGCGTCGCTGAGGTCGCAGCCGGTGAAATTCGCGCCGCCGCCCCGGCAGCCCTGCCAGCGCGTGCGCTCCAGCATGGCGCCGGCCAGATCGGCATTGCGCAGGTTGCAGCGCTCGAACTGCCAGCCGGTAAGGTCGAGCTGCGCCAGCTCCGCCTCCTCCAAGTCGCAGTCGATCAGGGCATGGGGCGTGCCCGCCAGCGCAATGATGTCGGCGCGCGCCAGTTGCTGCCCGTTGCGCGCGGGCAGGGGATCCATGTCGGTCATGCCGCCGTCTATGCCTTGGGCGTCAGCTTGAGCAGGCGGCCCTGCGACTTGCCGCCATCCTCCAGCAGCCACAGCGCGCCGTCCGGCCCCTGTTCGACCTCGCGGATGCGGGCGCCCATGTCCCACTGGTCGGCCTTTTCCGCATTCTCGCCGTCCAGCTTCACCCGCACCAGCGACTGGCTCGACAGGCCGCCGATGAACAGCGATCCCTTCCACTGCGGGAACAGGTCGCCCGAATAATAGATCAGGCCGCCCGGCGAGATCACCGGATTCCACCAGACCTTCGGCGCCTCATAGCCGTCGCCGGGCTTGTGATCGGGAATGTCGCGGCCGTCATAATGATCGCCGTTCGACACGCGCGGATAGCCATAGTTGAGGCCCGGCTTGATCAGATTGACCTCGTCGCCGCCCTTGGGCCCCATTTCCTGTTCCCACAGGCGCCCGTCCTTGTCGAAGGCGATGCCCAGCAGGTTGCGATGGCCATAGGACCAGACCGCCGGGTTGAAGCCCTTGGCGCTGAGCGGATTGCCCGCCGCCGGCGTGCCGTCGAGGTTCAGGCGCAGCACCTTGCCCAGGGTCGATTTGGGGTCCTGTGCCGGGTCGAACTTCTGTCGCTCGCCATTGGTGAAGAAGAGATATTTGCCGTCGGGCGAGAAGGCGATGCGGCCCGAATAATGGCCATTGCCCTCGACATAGTCGCTGGCGCGGAAAATGACCTTCACGTCCGCCAGCCTGGTCGTGCCGTCGCTCGCCTGGTCGAAGATGCCGGTGGCGAGCGCCACGCCCTTGCCGCCGGCACGATCGCCTTGGCCGACCTCGGAAAAGCTGAAATAGACTTTCTTGTCCTGCGCGAATGTCGGGGAGGGGACGATGTCCATCAGCGCGCCCTGACCCTCGCTATCGACCTTGGGGATGCCGGCGACCGGAATCTTGGTGCCGTTCTTCGGATCGAACAGGATCATCTCACCGGCCTTTTCGGTGATCAGCATCCGCCCGTCGGGCAGGAAGGTCATCGCCCAGGGCGATTCGAAATCGGCGATCACCGATGTCTTGAACGGCTTTTCCCCGGCGGTCGCACCGGCATTCTGGCCGGTCGCATCGTCGGCTGAACAGGCCAGCAGGGCGAGGGGGAGAGTGACGGCCATCACGCGCAGCATGGGAAACTCCTGTTATAATATTCGCGGGGGAAAGCCGATTTTCGGCGGGGGTTCCATGCCCGCATCCTCCACCGGATGCGGGCATGGATGCAAGCCTCATCGGCGATCTGCCGATTTCTTAAGCTTCTGCCGCTAGAGACCGGGGCGGCAAGAGGGGGAATATGGTGCTGCACGGCGTATCGGATTTCGATGCTGCGTGCGCGCAGGCAGGCGCCTTGCGCGTCGAGCCGCTATGCCTTGCCGACGCGCTGGATTCGAGCGCGCTTGCCCGCGCCTGGGAAAGGCTGGAGGCGCGCGCCGACTGGCCGACCCAGACCCGCCTGTTCGCCGCCACGCTGAACGACCTGATTGCTGCCGGGCCGAGCCGCATCATGACGGTCTGGGCGGGCGCCGATCTGGTCGCGCTGCTGCCGCTGTGCCGCGATGGTGGCGCACTGGCCCGCTGGCGGATGATCGGCGCGCGCGAAACCTATGAACCTGGCGACATGCTGTGCAACGGGACGGCGGCGGCAGATGCGCTGGCCGGCGCGATCGCGCGTTTGCCGCATCCCTTGCTGCTCGATCGCATTTCGGCCGGGTCGCCCTTGATCCCCGCACTGGCGCGGGCGGTGCGGCGGCGCGGGCGGCTGGTCGTGCGGCCGGCCATGGCCTGTCCCCATATCGCGCTGGATGAGGGCTGGCGCGACCCGGAAAGCCGTTTCAACGCCGGCCGCCGCTCCGACTTCCGTCGCGCCCGGCGCAAGGCGGAAGGGTGCGGCCCGCTCCGGTGCGAGACGCTGGCGCCGGACGCGGACAATTTCGATGCCTTGTTCGACGAGGCTGTCGCGGTCGAGGCGCTGGGCTGGAAGAGCGAGGCGGGCACCGCCATCGCCACCGACCCGCGCCAGGCGGCGATCTTCCGCGCTTTCTTCCGCGCGGTGGCACAGCGCGGCGACCTGCGCATCTCCTTCCTGCGGATCGACGGCCGGGCCATCGCGATGCAGATGGCGGTGTTGTGGAACGGCCGCTACTGGCTGTTCAAGATCGGCCATGACGCCACCTTCAACGCCTGTTCGCCCGGCGTGCTGCTGATGCTCCATGCCATTGGCTGGGCGGCGCAGGCGCGGTTGCACAGTTTCGAATTTCTCGGCGTCGCCGAACCCTGGATTCGCAAGCTCTGGACCCAGACGGAGCATGACTGCGTCCAGTTGCGCACCTATCCCTATAATCTGCGCGGCGCGGCGGCCTTTGCGGCGGACGCTATTGTCTGGTCGCGGCAACGGCTGTTGCGGCGGTGAGGGGCGGGGCGGCCTGGCGCCTGTTGCGGGACACGCGTTATGCTCTTCCGGCTGCGCTGGGGCGGGTCATTCCGGCGCCCGATGCCCCCCATGCCGTGGCGATCGCCCGGCAACAGGCCCGCGCCGGCGCTGCCACCACGATCGGCTATTTCGAAGGGGCGGGGGGTGATCCCTCGTCGATCATGGCCGCCTATGCGCGGGTGGCACAGCGCGCGCGCGGCCTGGACCTCAGCCTGTCGGTGAAAGCGCCGCCGCTGCGTTTCGATCCGGTCAGCCTGCGTGAACTGGCGCAGATTGCGCGCCAGTCCGGCCTGTCGCTGGTGTTCGACGCTCATGGTCCGCAGGATGCGGACGAGACGCTGGCGGCGGTCGAACGGCTGCTGCCCGACTTTCCCGATACCGGCATCGTCCTACCCGCCCGCTGGCAGCGCAGCGTGGCCGATGCGGTCCGGCTGCGCGACAGCAGCGCGCCGGTCCGGCTCGTGCGCGGTGAATGGCCCGACCCGGCGGGCGATGCCGTCGATCCCGATGCCGCCTATCTGACGCTGGTCGAAGCATTGGCCGGACGCGTGGCGCCGGTCGCGATCGCCACCCATCGCCCCGCGCTGGCCGACCGGGCACTGGCCCTGCTGCGCAACGCCGGCACGCCGTGCAGCCTGGAGCAGTTGCGGGGCCTGCCGGGCCGTCGTTGCCGGGCGGTGGCGCGGGGGCAGGGGGTGCCGGTGCGCCTCTATGTGCCGTTCGGCCCCGGCTGGATTCCCTATGCGCTGGACCGGGCGCTGGCCCGGCCCTATCTGCTGGCGTGGATGTGGCGCGACTGGATGGGGCGCGCAGACCCCTGAAATAGCGCATTTTACGAAAGATGTTGCAGGTCATTGGCAACCTGCCTATATGGATATTGCTTCCTTACATCGTCACACATGTCAGGGTCGTAGGCACCAAGCCTGCGGCGGCAACAAGCAGGCTTATCTGTTTTCTGGAGTATTCATGGCGGACATCGCCGAACTGACCGCATTGATCGAGCCCGAGGTGAAGGCCCTGGGGTTCGACCTCGTGCGCATCAAGCTGTTCGGATCGGGCGACGAATATACGCTGCAGATCATGGCCGAAGACCCCAAGACCAAGCAGTTGGTCATCGAGGATTGCGCCGCCATCTCGCGCCGCCTGTCCGACGTGATGGATGAAGTCGACCCGATCGAGGAAGCCTATCGTCTGGAAGTCAGCTCGCCCGGTATCGACCGGCCGTTGACCCGCCTGCACGATTTTCTCGAATGGGCGGGCCATGAGGCGAAGATCGCCGCGACCGAAGTGGTCGAGGGGCGCAAGAGCTTCCGTGGCATCCTCAAGGGCGTCGAGGGTGAGGATATCCTGTTCCAGGATGCCAAGGCCGGCGATGTCACCATCCCGTTCGCGCTGGTCGGCGATGCCAAGCTGATGCTGACCGATGCACTGATTTCTGCTACCATGCCGCTCTCCTCCGATGGGGCGGACGAGTTCGAAACCGAGGAATAAGGGTTTTATCGTCATGGCCAACGCCATTTCCGCCAATAAGGCCGAGCTGATCGCGATCGCCAACAGCGTCGCCAGCGAGAAGATGATCGACAAGGCGATCGTCATCGAGGCGATGGAAGATGCGATCCAGCGCGCCGCCCGTGCCCGTTACGGCGCCGAGAATGACATCCGTGCCAAGCTGGACCCGGACAGCGGCGACCTGCGCTTGTGGCGCGTCGTCGAAGTCGTCGAGGTGGTCGAGGATTATTTCAAGCAGGTCGACCTCAAGCAGGCCGCCAAGCTGAAGAAGGACGCCGTGGTCGGCGACTTCATCGTCGATCCGCTGCCCGCGATCGACCTGGGCCGCATCGACGCCCAGTCGGCCAAGCAGGTGATCTTCCAGAAGGTCCGCGACGCCGAGCGCGAGCGTCAGTTCGACGAGTTCAAGGACCGCGTGGGTGAAATCATCACCGGCGTCGTCAAGTCGGTCGAATTCGGCCATGTCGTCGTCAATCTGGGCCGCGCCGAAGGCGTGATCCGCCGCGACCAGCAGATCCCGCGTGAAGTCGTCCGCGTCGGCGACCGCATCCGTTCGGTCGTGCTGAACGTGCGCCGCGAAAATCGCGGTCCGCAGATTTTCCTCAGCCGCGCGCACCCCGAATTCATGAAGAAGCTGTTCGCGCAGGAAGTGCCCGAAATCTATGATGGCGTCATCACCATCATGGCCGCCGCCCGCGATCCGGGTTCGCGCGCCAAGATCGGCGTCATCAGCCGTGACAGCAGCATCGATCCGGTCGGCGCCTGCGTCGGCATGAAGGGTAGCCGCGTCCAGGCCGTCGTGCAGGAAATGCAGGGCGAAAAGATCGACATCATCCCCTGGTCGGAAGATACCGCGACCTTCGTCGTCAACGCGCTGCAGCCGGCCCAGGTCGCCCGCGTCGTCATCGACGAGGAAGAAGAACGCATCGAAGTCGTCGTCCCCGACGATCAGCTGTCGCTCGCCATCGGCCGCCGCGGCCAGAATGTCCGCCTCGCCAGCCAGCTGACCGGCAAGGCGATCGACATCATGACCGAGGCCGACGCCAGCGAGAAGCGCCAGAAGGAATTCGTCAGCCGTTCGGAAATGTTCCAGAACGAGCTGGACGTCGACGAGACGCTGTCGCAGCTGCTGGTCGCCGAAGGCTTTGGCGAGTTGGAAGAGGTCGCCTATGTCAGCGTCGAGGAACTGGCCGGGATCGAAGGTTTCGACGAGGATCTGGCTGCCGAGCTGCAGAGCCGCGCGCAGGAAGCGCTCGACCGTCGCGAACAGGCTGCCCGTGAAGAGCGTCAGGCACTGGGCGTCGAGGACGCGCTGGCCGACATGCCGCACCTCACCGAAGCGATGCTGGTCACGCTCGGCAAGGCCGGCGTCAAGACGCTCGACGATCTCGCCGACCTCGCCACCGACGAACTGGTGCAGAAGAAGCGCGTCGACCAGCGTCGTCGCAAGTCGGACAGCGGCAATGAGGACAAGGGTGGCATCCTGGCCGCCTATGGTCTGAGCGACGAGCAGGGCAATGAGATCATCATGGCCGCCCGCGCCCATTGGTTCGAAGGCGAGGAAGCGTAAGCCAACATGCCTTTCGTCGACATCCGCCTGGCCGGTAGCGCGACTCGCGAGCAGAAAGCCGCGATCGTTGCTGACGTCACCCAGTCGCTCGTGGAGCGGCTGGGAAAGCCGGCGGCTGCCGTCCAGATCGTGATCTCGGAAGTCTCGACCGAAAATTATGCGGCCGGCGGTCAGTTGATCGCCGACCGCGCAATTTCTCCAGCCAGGGAGGACGCCAATGCTGCGGACACTCCCCGATGAGAGAATAAGCCTACTCGACAGCGTTGGTCTTGCCCTTTTGTCCGTTTTGGCGGAGGGGCGCGCATGACCGAACGCAAATGCATATTGAGCGGCGACCGCGCCGATCCCGAAACGCTGATCCGCCTGGCCATCGGCCCTGAAGGGCAGGTGATGCCCGACGTCCGCGCCAAGGCGCCGGGCCGGGGCGCTTGGATCGGCGTGTCGCGGGCCGAGCTGGAAACGGCGCTGGCCAAGGGCAAGCTCAAGGGCGCACTCGCCCGCGCCTTCAAGGAAGGCGCTCTTGAAATTCCCGACAATCTTCCCGATCTGGTAGAGGCCGGGCTGCGGCAGGATCTGCTCAGCCGCCTGGGGCTGGAGGCTCGCGCCTCCATGCTGCTGACCGGATCGGAAAAGATCGACGTCGCATGCCGCAAGGGCATGGTGAAAATGCTGCTCCATGCCGCCGATGCGGGCACGGACGGCAATCGAAAACTGGACCAGGCCTTGCGCGTGGGACAGGAAGCGGAAGGCACGGATCTTGCGGGCATCGTCTTGCCTGTGGACCGGCACGCCCTATCTATGGCAATGGGGCGCGACAATGTCGTCCATATCGCGGTGACCGACTCGCGGGCGACAGTGCGCCTGCGTGCGGCTCTGGGCCGCTTGGAAAGCTATCTGGGATGCGCTACCGGGGCGCCGGTGCATGGGGAGCAGGACTCCGCCGATGCGCAGGCGCATGAGGCTGCATGGAATGATGCGTCGGCGGCTGCGCCGGCTGATGATGATGTGAAGGGTTAAACATAGTCGATGAGTGACAGCAACGAAGACAAGCCGGTTCTGGGCCGCAAGCCGCTGGGGATCAAGCGCACGGTCGAGTCCGGTCAGGTGCAGCAGCAGTTCAGCCATGGCCGCAAGAACACGGTCGTGGTTGAGGTGAAGCGGCGCCGCGTCCCCATGGGCAAGCCGGGTGAAAGCACCGGCGGCGCCCCCGCTGCTGCGCCCCAGGCTGATCCGACGCCGGCCGCGCCCGCAGCGCCGGCCGCACCCCGTCCCGCCGCGCCTGCGCCGCAGCAGCGCGCGCCGCAGCCCGCCCCCGTGCGCCAGGCGCCGCCGCAGAGCCTGATGTCGCGTCAGGAACTGCAGGCCAAGCTGTTGCGCGAGGCCGAGGAAGCCCGCATGGCCGCGCTGGAAGATGCGCGCCGCCGTGAGGATGCTGCACGCCTTGCCGCCAGCGAGGAAGAAAAGCGCCGCGCCGAGGAAAATCGCCAGGCTGCCGAAAATGCCGAGGTCGAGGCCGCCAAGGCTGCCGAAGCCGCCGAGCAGGCCAAGGTCGCCGAAGCCGCCAAGCCGGCTGCGCCGGTCGAGGCCCCGGCCGCGCCGGCTGCTGCAGCCGAGCCTGCCGCTGCCGCCCCGGCTGCGCCCGCCGCGCCGGCGACCACCAGCTCGACCATGCCGCCGCCGCGCCGCTTCACCCCGGTCGCGCCGGTCAAGCGCCCCGAGCCGGCGAAGCCCGATCGTGCCAAGCGCAACGACGATAATCGCCGCCAGTCCGGCAAGTTGACCGTCACCCGCGCGCTTGCGGACGACGACAGCGCCCGTGCCCGCAGCCTCGCCGCGCTCAAGCGCGCTCGCGAGAAGGAACGTCGTGCCCATTATTCGGGCGGCAGCCAGCCGCGCGAGAAGCAGAGCCGCGATGTCGTGGTGCCCGAAAGCATCACCGTGCAGGAACTGGCCAACCGTATGGCCGAAAAGGGTGCGGACCTGGTCAAGGCCCTGTTCAAGATGGGCACCGCCGTCACGCTCAACCAGCCGATCGATCAGGATACGGCGGAGCTGCTGGTCGAGGAATTCGGCCACCGCATCCAGCGCGTGTCGGATGCCGACGTTGAAATCGGCATGGAAGGCGAGGCTGACGCACCCGAAACGCTCAAGCCCCGTGCCCCGGTCGTGACCATCATGGGCCATGTCGACCATGGCAAGACCTCGCTGCTCGACGCGCTGCGCGGCACCGACGTGGTGGCCGGCGAAAGCGGCGGCATCACCCAGCATATCGGCGCCTATCAGGTGAAGACGAAGAGCGGTGATCTCATCACCTTCCTCGACACGCCGGGCCACGAAGCCTTCTCGGAAATGCGTGCCCGTGGCGCCAACGTCACCGACATCGTCATCCTCGTGGTGGCGGCCGATGACGGCCTGATGCCGCAGACGATCGAAGCCATCAACCACACCAAGGCTGCTGGCGTGCCGATGATCGTCGCGATCAACAAGTGCGACAAGCCCGACGCCAACCCGCAGAAGGTGCGTGAGCGCCTGCTGAGCGAGGAAATCGTGGTCGAGGACATGGGCGGTGACGTCCAGGACGTGGAAGTGTCGGCGCTCAAGAAGACCGGCCTTGACGAACTGATCACCAAGATCTTGCTCCAGGCCGAGGTTATGGAACTGACCGCCAACCCCGATCGCGACGCCGAAGGCAATGTGATCGAGGCACAGCTCGACAAGGGCCGTGGTGCGGTTGCGACCGTGCTGGTCCGCAAGGGCACGCTGAAGATCGGCGACACCTTCGTCATCGGTTCGGAAAGCGGCAAGGTCCGCGCGATGATCAACGACAAGGGCCAGCAGGTGAAGGCCGCCGGTCCCTCGACCCCGGTCGAGGTTCTGGGTCTGTCGGGCGTGCCGATGGCCGGTGACCAGCTCACCGTCGTCGAGAATGAAGCCCGCGCTCGCGAAGTCGCTGCCTATCGTCAGGAACAGGCGACCAAGAAGCGCACCACGGCTGCCCCGACCAGCTTCGAGCATATGTTCTCGGCGCTGAACACCAAGGTCATCGAATATCCGGTGGTGGTGAAGGGCGACGTGCAGGGTTCGGTCGAAGCGATCGTGTCCTCGCTCAACCGCATCTCGACCGACGAGATCAAGGTCCGCATCCTGCATTCGGGTGTCGGCGCGATCACCGAAAGCGACGTCACGCTGGCAGCTGCCAGCCGCGCGCCGCTGATCGGCTTCAACGTCCGTCCCAATGCCAAGGCCCGTCAGCTCGCCGAGCGCGAGAAGATCAGCCTGCGTTATTATGACGTGATCTACGACCTGCTTGAGGAAGTTCGCGGCGAAATGGCTGGCCAGCTCGCCCCCGAACGGATCGAGACGATCGTCGGCCGCGCCGAGGTGCTGCAGGTCTTCCCGGCCGGCAAGAAGGACAAGGCGGCTGGTCTGCTCGTCCTCGACGGCATCATCCGCAAGGGTCTGGCCGCGCGCCTTACCCGCGACGATGTCATCGTGTCGCGCACCAACATCGCGTCGCTGCGTCGCTTCAAGGACGATGTCTCCGAAGTCCGCGCCGGCATGGAGTGCGGTGCGGTCCTGCAGGACACCAACGACATCAAGCCGGGCGACACGCTCGAACTGTTCGAAGTCGAAGAGCGCGCACGCACGCTGTAAATCAAGGCGAACGATCTTCCCTTCGGGGAAGGACCGGGGGTGGGTGCGATTGTGCAAGCAATCGCTTCCACCCTTTCGCTATTCGGCCGTGCCCGCTACGCTCACCATCCAACCTGCACCCTCCCGGCCGGGGAGGGGGAGTTATTGACTATGTCCAATCAGCCCGAAGGCCCCTCTGTCCGCCTGCTGCGCGTCGGCGAACAGGTGCGCCATGTCCTTTCCGACATTCTCCAGCGCGGCGACGTGCATGACGATGTGCTGAGCCAGCATGTGGTCAGCGTCACCGAAGTGCGCATGTCGCCCGACCTGCGCCACGCCACCGTCTTCATCAAGTCGCTGCTTGGCAAGGATGAGGAAGCGGTGCTCAAGGCGCTGCGCACCAACACCGCCTATCTCCAGCGCGAAGTCGCGCACCGCATCCGCCTCAAATATGCGGCGAGGCTCAAATTCCTGTCGGACGAGAGCTTCGACGAGGGCAGCCATATCGACAAGCTGCTCCGCGACCCCAAGGTCGCGCGCGACCTAGAGCAGGATGAGAGCGAAGATTGACTCATGACGCGGTAAGACGCATCTTACCGCAATGAACGCCAAGACCACCCTGTCGGCCAAGGGCCAGGTCGTCATCCCCAAGGATGTCCGTGACCAGCTCGGGCTTGCGCCGGGGCAGGTGCTGGATGTCGTGCCGATGGGCGGCGGCATATTGTTGAAGCCGCAGTACAAGAAGTCCGGCCGCAGCTTTGACGAGATCATGGCCGGGATCAGGGCGCGCTACCAGCATCAAGGCCCGCCGGTTTCCATCGAGGAGATGGACGAGGCGATCGCGCAGATGTTTCGAGACCGGCAGGATTGATGGTCGCAGCCATCGACACGAATGTGCTGGTGCGGTTCCTGACCGGGGACGATCTTGCGCAGGCGGCTGTGGCGGCGGACCGGATCAGCCTGGGATTCGTGTTGCTTCCGACCGTCGCTGTCGAAACCGAATGGGTATTGCGTGCCGGCTATAGTTGGTCGCGCGAACGGATCGAAGCCGCATTCCGGGACGTCATCGACCTGCCCGAAGCGATCGGATTGCCTGCCAATATGGATTGGGTGCTGGATCGCTTCGCTGCCGGCGCAGACTTTGCCGACATGATGCATCTGTCCATGGCTGGCGACGCGGATGCCTTTGTGACATTCGACCAGCGGATCGAAAAACGGGCAGGGGATTCCCCGCCCGTTGCCGTCATTACTTTGGCATAAGAATTAGAGTGGGGAATTTCATGCGGGCTTTCTGGTTGTCCTGTGCGCTTCTGTCCTGCGCGGCTACGCCGCTCATGGCCCGCGAACCCGCCACCCATCCTGCCGTCACCACCGATCCCGTGCCCGACGCCGCCAACCCGGCGCGGATGGACGCGTTCGTCATTCCCTCGGGCGAGGGGGCGATGAATGCGGTCATGTATGTCGCGGCGGGCAGCGGCGTGCATCCGACCCTGCTGCTGCTGCACGGTTTTCCAGGCAATGAGCAGAATCTGGATCTGGCCCAGGCCGCGCGCCGCGCCGGCTGGAATGTCCTGACCCTCCATTATCGCGGATCATGGGGCAGCCCCGGCATCTTCTCCTTCACCAACGCGGCGGAGGATGCGTTCAACGCGCTGCTGTTCCTGGAGGAAGCCTCGACCGTCGCCAGATATCGCATCGATACCAGCGCGATCGTGGTCGCCGGCCACAGCATGGGCGGCTTCATGGCGGCGGAGGCGGCGGCCGCCGAACCGCGCGTTGCCGGCCTGTTCCTGATCGATCCCTGGGATCCGGCCCAGACCGTGGCCGCGCTCGCAACGCCCCAAGGGGAGGCGGGCTGGAAGGCGGAGGTGGCGGGCGACCTGCCGCCGCTGTCGGGCGCAAGCTATGAAAGCCTGACCGCCGAGATCAAGGGCGACGGCCAGAAGTTCGACCTCGGCCGCAAGCTGGTCGGCTATGGCCGCCGTCCGCTGACCATCATCGGCGCGGATCGCGGTATCGGCGCGATGGCGCGCAAGGTGGGGGCGGATGCCCAGTCGGCCAATCCCAACACCCGCCTGATGGTCTGGCCGACCGATCACAGCTTCTCCGACAAGCGGATCGCGCTCGCCGACGCGCTGGTGCGTTTCCTGGCTGGCGTTGCGCCCACGCTGCGTTAAAGCACCGGCCAGCATAATCAGCGCAACCGCACCGTAATTTTGCCGTCATCCCGGACTTGATCCGGGATCCATTCCGCGCTTCCTCGCGAAAGCAGCGCCGAATGGATCCTGACATCCGTCAGGATGACGGCTGTCACTGGTTGTACCGGGGGTGCTTCCACTGGAGGGGATCAGCTTCTAAGGCAGGCGCCATGGCGAAGCTCTATTTCTATTATAGCTCGATGAATGCGGGCAAATCGACGACCCTGCTGCAGTCGAGCTTCAACTATCAGGAGCGCGGCATGGCGACGATGCTGTGGACCGCGGCGGTCGATGATCGCTTCGGCCATGGCCGGATCGCCTCGCGCATCGGGCTGGAGGCACAGGCGCATCTGTTCGAGCCGGGCGTCGACATGCTTGCCGCCATCGCTGCCCAGCATGACGCGACGCCGCTCTCCTGTGTGCTGGTGGACGAGGCGCAATTCCTGACCCGCGATCAGGTCTGGCAACTCGCCGCGGTCAGCGACAGCCTCGGTATTCCCGTCCTCTGCTATGGCCTGCGCACCGATTTCCAGGGGGAATTGTTCGAGGGCAGTGCCCATCTGCTTGGCCTCGCCGACGCGCTGACCGAGATCAAGACGGTGTGCGATTGCGGCCGCAAGGCGACGATGAACCTGCGTGTCGATGCGTCGGGACGCGCGATCCGCCAGGGCGCCCAGACCGAGATTGGCGGCAATGACCGTTATGTCGCGCTGTGCCGTCGCCATTTTGTCGAGCAGATGCGCGGATGAGCCGGATGGACGATCTGCTGGCGCCGATCGAAGCGCCCGGCCTCTATCTGGAGCAGCTGGCCGACCATCATCGCGAAGCCTTGCGCGGGATTTGTCCGGTCGACGATCCGGTATGGGATATCTATCCCGTGCGCTTTGCTGGACCGGATTTCGATGCCGCCTTCGACGCGACGCTGACCAGCGCAGACCGCAATGCCTTCCTGATCTTGGCGGATGGCCAGCCGGTCGGCATGTCGGGCTACCTCAATGTCCATCCCGCCGACAATGCGCTGGAAATCGGCCTCACCTATATGACGCCGGCCACCCGCGGCACCGGTCTCAATAGCCGGATTAAGCCCTTGCTGATCGGCCGGGCGCTGGCCTGCGGTTTCCATCGCATCGAACTTCGGGTCGACGCCCGCAACATCCGCTCGCAAAAGGCGGTGGAGAAGCTGGGCGCCGTGCGCGAAGGCGTGCTGCGCAAGCAGCGCATCACCTGGACCGGCCATGTCCGCGACACGGTGATCTACTCGATCCTTGCCGACGAATGGGCTGCCCGCGCCGCCTGAACTTCAGTTGATGCCGGCAATCCAGTCGGGCAGTTCGCCCAGCCGTTCCAACTGGGTATAGCGCGCCGCGCCGATCGGCGGCTGCGCCCGCTCGTGCGACCAGGCGCCCTCCTGCGGGATGAACGCCGCCCAGGCGCCGGCCTCCAGCGCCGGCAATATGTCCGACCGCATCGAATCCCCGGCCATTACCGCCTGTTCGGGCGCGATGCCATGGCGGGCGAACAGGGTGCGGAAGGTGTCGACCTTCTTGTCGCTGACGATCTCGATCCCGGAAAACAGGTCGCCCAGGCCCGACGCGGCCAGCTTGCTTTCCTGGTGCAGCAGGTCGCCCTTGGTCACCAGCACCAGCGGGCCGATGTCCGCCAGCCGCTCCAGCGTCTCCTCCACCCCGTCGAACAGCTCGACCGGATGGGCCAGCAGCGCGCGGCCCGCCGCCAATATGTCCTGGATCATTGCGGTCGACAGTTGATCGCCGGCCAGCTCCACCGCCGCCTCGATCATCGACAGGGTAAAGCCCTTGGCGCCATAGCCATAGAGCGGCAGGTTGCGGATCTCGCAGGCGATCAGCCGTTCGCGCGTCACATCGACATCGGCAAAGGGCTGCAACATATCGGTCAGCGCGTCCTGGGTCGCGTTGAAATGGCGCATATTGTGCCACAGCGTATCGTCGGCATCGAGGCAGATGAGCTTGATCGTCATGGCGCCGGAATAGCGCATTAAAGGCTGACACGCCAAGGCGGGACATATAAGGCCCGCCGCCATGCACGGCTGGATCATCCTCGACAAACCCCATGGCCTTGGCTCGACCCAGGCGGTCAGCGCGGTGAAGCGCGCGCTGCGGACCCAGCGCGAGGTTCTGGGCGGCACGGAGAAATGGAAGGTCGGCCATGGCGGCACGCTCGATCCGCTGGCGACCGGGGTGCTGCCGATCGCGATCGGCGAGGCGACCAAGCTCGCCGGCCGGATGCTCGACAGCGACAAGATCTACGACTTCACCATCGCCTTCGGCGCACAGACCGACACGCTCGACCTGGAGGGGAAGGTGATTGCGGAAAGTGACGTGCGCCCGACGCTGGCCGAGCTGGAAGCCATCCTGCCGCGCTTCACCGGCCCCATCGAGCAGGCGCCCCCCGCCTATAGCGCGATCCTGATCGACGGCCAGCGCGCCTATGACCTCGCCCGCAAGGGGGAGCAGGTGGAGATGAAGACGCGATCGGTGACGATCCATGCGCTGGCGATCGCGGGGCAGGAACAGGAGGAGGGCGCGCTCGCCTCCGTCACCCTCACCGCCCATGTCTCCAAGGGCACCTATATCCGCTCCCTCGCCCGCGACATCGCGCTGGCGCTCGGCACGGTCGGCCATGTCACCATGTTGCGGCGGATCAAGGCCGGGCCCTTCACCCTGGAAACCGCGATTTCGCTGGACAAACTGGACGAAGCTGCTAGGGGCGGCGACATCGGCGAGCTTATGCTCCCGTTGACGGCAGGGCTGGACGATATCCCGGCTCTTGCAGTCTCTCCCGATGAAGCATTGGCACTCCGACAGGGGAAGATGCTCATGGGGAAACCGCACACCGGTCTCCTGCTGGCGATGTTGGGCGATACGCCCGTCGCGCTGGTGGAGTCCAGTGGCCCGGAGATCCGGGTGGTGCGCGGCTTCAATCTCTAGATACGAAAGGAAGCCCGATGTCGATCACTGCAGAGCGCAAGGAAGCGCTGATCAAGGAACATGCCCGCGTCGAAGGCGACACCGGTTCGCCGGAAGTCCAGGTTGCGATCCTGTCGGAGCGCATCTCGAACCTGACCGAGCATTTCAAGGGTCACCACAAGGATAACCACAGCCGTCGCGGCCTGCTGATGCTGGTCAACAAGCGTCGTTCGCTGCTGGACTATCTGAAGAAGAAGGATGCGGCTCGCTACACCGACCTCATCACCAAGCTGGGCCTGCGCAAGTAAGCCTGCTAATAAGGGACGGCCCCATTCGGGGTCGTTTCCGATTCTAACGGACGTCCTTTTGGGGATGTCATTCGGGACGGGCGCAATCCGGCGCCCCGTTTCGTTTCAGGGGCCATACGATGCTCCACAACC
This sequence comes from Sphingobium sp. L-44, assembly GCF_056859495.1. Lineage (NCBI taxonomy): Bacteria > Pseudomonadati > Pseudomonadota > Alphaproteobacteria > Sphingomonadales > Sphingobiaceae > Sphingobium > Sphingobium sp. L-44. The sequence continues at coordinate 132,453 of NZ_JBSXOQ010000093.1, forward strand.
GCCGCGGACCGGTTTCGTCCGCATATGAGGCCCCGCCCGGCAATAGGGCCAGGTGGGCAAAGGAACATATATGTTCGATGTAAAGAAAGTTTCGATCGAGCTGGCCGGCAAGACGCTGACCCTCGAAACCGGCCGGATCGCGCGTCAGGCCGACGCCGCCGTGCTGGCAACCTATGGCGAAACCGTGGTGCTGTGCGCCGTGACCGCCGCCAAGTCGGTGAAGGAAGGCCAGGACTTCTTCCCGCTGACCGTTCACTATCAGGAAAAATATTCGGCCGCCGGCCGCATTCCGGGCGGCTTCTTCAAGCGTGAGCGTGGCGCCACCGAGAAGGAAACCCTGGTTTCGCGCCTGATCGACCGTCCGATCCGCCCGCTCTTCCCCGAAGGCTTCTACAACGAAATCAACGTCATCGCCCAGGTGATGTCGTTCGATGGCGAGAGCGAGCCCGACATCGTTGCGATGATCGCTGCTTCCGCTGCCCTGACCCTGTCGGGCGTGCCTTTCATGGGCCCGATCGGCGCTGCGCGCGTCGGTTACAAGGATGGCGAATATCAGCTGAACCCGTCGCTGGACGAAGTGAAGACCGGCGAACTCGACCTGGTCGTCGCTGCCACCAGCAACGCCGTGATGATGGTCGAATCCGAAGCCAAGGAACTGTCGGAAGACGTCATGCTCGGCGCCGTCCTGTTCGCCCATGAAGCGAGCAAGAAGGTCGTCGACGCGATCATCCAGCTGGCCGAAAAGGCCGCCAAGGATCCTTGGGAAATGGCCAAGGGCGACGATCTCGGCGCGCTGAAGACCAAGCTCAAGGACCTGATCGGTGGCGATATCGCCGCCGCCTACAAGCTGACCGACAAGTCGGCCCGCTCGAACGCCCTGAACGAAGCCCGCGCCAAGGCGAAGGCGATGTTCACGGAAGACGGCCTCGACGCCCAGACCGTGATGGCCGGCATCAAGCTGACCAAGAAGCTGGAAGCCGAGATCGTGCGTGGCGCCATCCTGAAGGACGGCCAGCGCATCGACGGCCGCACCACCACCCAGATCCGTCCGATCGAGGCGATGGTCGGCTTCCTGCCGCGCACCCATGGTTCGGCCCTGTTCACCCGTGGCGAGACGCAGGCGATCTGCACCACCACGCTGGGCACCAAGGACGCCGAGCAGATGATCGACGGCCTCACCGGCCTGCACTATGAAAACTTCATGCTGCACTACAACTTCCCGCCCTATTCGGTCGGTGAAGTGGGCCGCTTCGGTGCGCCGGGTCGTCGTGAAGTCGGCCATGGCAAGCTCGCCTGGCGTGCGCTGCACCCGGTGCTGCCGACCAAGGACGAATTCCCCTACACCATCCGCGTTCTCTCGGACATCACCGAGTCGAACGGTTCCTCGTCGATGGCCACCGTCTGCGGTGGTTCGCTCTCGATGATGGACGCGGGCGTTCCGCTGAAGCGTCCGGTGTCGGGCATCGCCATGGGCCTGATCCTGGAAGGCAGCGACTTCGCCGTCATCTCGGACATCCTGGGCGACGAAGATCACCTCGGCGACATGGACTTCAAGGTCGCTGGCACCGAAGCCGGCATCACCACCATGCAGATGGACATCAAGGTTGCCGGCATCACGCAGGAAATCTTCGAGACCGCCCTGCGTCAGGCCAAGGAAGGTCGCGCCCACATCCTGGGTGAGATGAACAAGGCCCTGTCCTCGACCCGCACCGAACTGTCGGCGCACGCCCCGCGCATTGAGACGATCCAGATCGACAAGTCGAAGATCCGTGACGTCATCGGCACCGGCGGCAAGGTCATCCGCGAGATCGTCGCCGAAACCGGCGCCAAGGTCGACATCGACGACGAAGGCATCATCAAGATTTCGTCGTCCGACACCGCCCAGATCGAAGCTGCCAAGAAGTGGATTCTCGGCATCGTCGAGGAAGCGGAAGTCGGCAAGATCTACACCGGCAAGGTCGTCAACATCGTCGACTTCGGTGCGTTCGTGAACTTCATGGGTGGCAAGGACGGCCTCGTCCACGTCAGCGAAATGAAGAATGAGCGCGTCGAAAAGCCGACCGACGTCGTGTCGGAAGGCCAGGAAGTGAAGGTCAAGGTTCTCGAGATCGATCCGCGCGGCAAGGTTCGCCTGTCGATGCGCGTCGTCGACCAGGAAACCGGCGAGGAACTGGAAGACACCCGTCCGGCCCGCGAACCGCGTGAACCGCGCGGCGACCGTGGTGATCGCGGCGATCGTGGTCGCGGCCCGCGCCGTGACGGCGGCGACCGTGGCGGTCGTGGTGGCGATCGTGGCCCGCGCCGCGACCGTGGCCCGCGCAGCGAAGGCAAGGGCGACGATGACGGCTCCAACGCCGGCCTGCCCGACTTCCTGACCCAGGACTGATCGGCAGCATCATCGCTGACAAGAAAAAGGGGCGTCCGGTTCGACCGGGCGCCCTTTTTCGTGACGAATCCTGTCAGGGCTGATTTCGATCAAGGCGCGGGGGACGACATCTGATACGCTCGCGTCACGGTCCCGGGGGGAATATCCATGCAACGCAGGAATGAGCGGTTTGTCGAGCGCCTGCCGCTCGTGCTTCCAAGACCGGTCTATGGCTATGCCCTGAGCCTGCTGCTCTGCATGCTCGCCTGGCTGGCGCGTGTCGCAGCGGAAACGCTGCTGCCGGTCGGCTATCCCTTCGTCACCTTCTTCCCGGCGGTCATCCTCTCCTCCTTCCTGTTCGGGGTACGGCCGGGCATCTTCGCCGCCGTCATCGGCGGGCTGCTGTCCTGGTATTGCTTCATCCCGCCCTTCTATGCGCTGGCCTTCAACCCCGGCGTCGCCATGGCGCTGATCTTCTACACGATGGTCGTGGCCGTCGACATATTGCTCATCCACTTCATGCAGCGCGCCAATTTCAACCTGGCGGTGGAGCGGGAGCGCAGCCGCGCCCTGGCCGAGAATCGCGAATTATTGTTCCGCGAACTCCAGCACCGCGTGTCGAACAATCTTCAGGTGGTGGCCGCCATGCTCTCGCTCCAGCGGCGCCAGATCGACAATGATGTCGCCCGTCGCGCGCTGGACGATGCCGCCGCCCGCCTCGCCCTGATCGGCAAGATCAGCCGCGCTCTCTATGATCCCTCGGGGCAGGGGCAGGAACTGCGCGCCTTCATGGTCATGCTCTGCGCCGATATCGTCGATGCGTCGGGCCGCACCGATATCGATTGCACCATTTGCGCGCCCGATGGCCTGTCGCTCGAACCCGATGTCATCGTGCCGCTGGCGCTGATCGTGGCGGAATCGGTCAGCAACGCGATCGAACATGGCCTGCCCGATCGCGCCGGGCGGGTGGCGGTGACGCTGGAACAGCAGGCGGACGGCGCGCTCCATCTGCGCATCGTCGACGACGGGCGCGGCCTGCCGGACGGGACCATGCCCGACGGGCCGACCAGCATCGGCCTGCGCATCGCCGTCGCGCTGGCGCAACAACTGGGCGGCAGTTTCCGGCTGGAACCCGCGCCGGATGGCGGCGCCATGGCCTGCCTCGACCTGCCGCAACAGACGCGCTGACACGCCTTAACGTTCTGCAACATTCTGGCGCTTGGCGACGGCGATCCGCTCGGCTATGACCCGGCGCATGCTGACGAAAACCCTGACGCGCATCGGCGCGGCCACCACTCTGGTCCTGATCGCCTCGCCTGTGCTGACCGGCTGCTCCACATCGAAGAACAAGGCCGACACCCTCTACGTCGCCCGCGACGTGTCGACCCTCTACAACAGCGGCAAGGCCCGCCTCGATCGCGGCCAGTACAAGCTCGCCGCCGCGCTGTTCGATGAGGTCGAGCGCCAGCATCCCTATTCGCCCTGGGCGCGCCGTGCGCAGCTCATGTCGGCGTTCAGCTATTATATGAACCGCGACTATCCGGAATCGATCGCGGCCTCGCAGCGCTTCCTGTCGATCCACACCGGCAACAAGGACGCGCCCTACGCTTATTATCTGATCGCGCTGTGCTATTATGAGCAAATTGCCGACGTCACCCGCGACCAGAAGATCACGCAGCAGGCGATGGATGCGCTGGGCGAACTGATCCGCCGCTATCCCGACACCCGCTATGCCGCAGACGCCCGTCTGAAGGTCGACCTGGTGAATGACCACCTCGCCGGCAAGGAAATGGAGCTGGGCCGCTTCTACCAGCGCCGGGGCCAGTGGCTTGCCGCCACGCTGCGCTTCCGCACCGTGATCGACAAGTTCCAGACCACCACCCACACGCCCGAAGCGCTGGAGCGTCTGGTCGAATCCTATCTCTCGCTCGGCATCCCGGCCGAAGCGCAGAAGGCCGCCGCCGTGCTGGGCCGCAACTATCCCGGCACCAAATGGTATGAGCGCAGCTACAAGCTGATGCAGCAGCATCCGGTCAAGAGCTGAGGCGCACGCTTTATTTGTTCCCCTTTTGTGCGATGGCAGGTAGACAGGCGCCATGCTGACCTCGCTTGCCATCCGCAATGTCGTGCTGATCGAGGCGCTGGACCTGGAGTTCGGCGCCGGCCTGTCCGTCCTCACCGGTGAAACCGGCGCGGGCAAGTCGATCCTGCTCGATTCGCTGGGGCTGGCGCTCGGCGCCCGCGCCGACAGCGGCCTCGTCCGCGCGGGGGAGGCGCAGGCCAGCGTCACCGCCAGCTTCGATCCGCCGCCCACCGGTCATCGCGCCGCGCTGCTGCTGGCCGACAATGGCATCGAGATCGAAGCCGGCGAACCGCTGCTGATCCGCCGCACGGTCAAGGCCGATGGTGGCAGCCGCGCCTTCATCAACGACCAGGCCTGTTCCGCCGCGCTGCTGCGCGACCTGGGCGGCGCGCTGGTCGAGATTCACGGTCAGCATGACGATCGCGGCCTGCTCAATGCCCGCGGCCACCGTGCCCTGCTCGACAGCTATGGCCGGTGCGAGGCGGACGCCGTCGCCAGCGCCCATGCCGCCTGGCGCAGCGCTGCTTCCGATCTGGCGCAGGCGCGCGAGACGATCGCAACGGCCGCGCGCGACCGCGACTATCTCGACCATGCCGTCGCCGAACTGTCGAAATTCGCGCCCGAAGCCGGCGAGGAAGCGACTTTGGCGGAGGAGCGCGCGACCATGCAGAAGGGCGCGCGCCTGTCCGATGACCTGTCCGCCGTCACTGATTGCCTGACCGGCTCGGATGGCGGCCTTGCCCAGTTGCGCCAGGCGGCGCGCCGGCTCGACCGGATCGCGGGCGAATATGAACCGCTCTCCGCCGTGCTGGAGGCGCTGGACCGCGCCGTCATCGAAGCGGGCGAGGCGGAGGACAAGCTGGCCGAGGCGGCCGAGGCGCTGAGCTTCGACCCCGCCCGGCTGGACGCGATCGAGACCCGGCTGTTCGACCTGCGGGGTCTCGCCCGCAAGCATCAGGTCGCGCCCGACGATCTTGCCGCGCTGCGCGACGAGATGGCCGCCCGCCTCGCCGCGATCGAGGGTGGGGAGGAGCATATCGCTGCGCTCGAAGCCGATGTCGCACGCAAGGCCGCAACCTATCGCGCCGCCGCCCAGGCGCTGTCGGCCGAACGCCAGCTGGCCGCCGGCCGGCTCGATGCGGCGGTCGCGGGCGAACTGGCGCCGCTCAAGCTTGACGCCGCCCGCTTCCGCACCGTCGTAGCCCCACTCGACGAAGGGCAATGGAGCGGCGCTGGCATGGATCGGGTCGAGTTCGAGATTTCGACCAATCCCGGCGCGCCCTTCGCGCCGCTCGCCAAGATCGCCTCGGGCGGCGAACTGTCCCGCTTCATCCTCGCGCTCAAGGTCGCGCTGGCGGAGCGGGGCGGGGCCGACACGTTGATCTTCGACGAGATCGACCGGGGCGTCGGCGGTGCGGTGGCCGATGCGATCGGCGAGCGCTTGTCGCGCCTGGCGCAGAGCAACCAGATCCTCGTCGTCACCCACAGCCCGCAGGTCGCGGCGCGCGGCGCCGGCCATATGCTGATCGCGAAATCCAGCGACGGCACGGTGACGCGCACCGGCGTCCATGCGCTGAGCGATGGCGAACGCCGCGAGGAAATCGCCCGCATGCTCTCCGGCGCGGAAATCACCGCCGAAGCACGGGCACAGGCGGAACGGCTGCTGGAAGCTTGACTCCCACCTCCGTTCGGTTCGAGCTTGTCGAGAGCCAGAGTGCAGGGTTCTCGCCCTTCGACAGGCTCAGGATTCTCGAACCGAACGGGGAGATAGCCGCATGACCCATAATCGCAGAGACATGCTCGGCCTCACCGCCGCGACGCTGGCCGCCAGCGCCATCCCCGCCACCGCCCAGGAGGCAAAGCCCCGCTACGGCCTGATCGGCCAGATGCTCAGCACGCCGGGCAAGCGCGACGAACTGGTCGGTTATCTCAAGGATGCGATCGGTGCGATGCCCGGCTGCCTCTCCTATGTCGTGGCGCTCGACACCGCCAATCCCGACGCGCTCTGGATCACCGAAGTCTGGGACAGCCGCGAAAGCCACGCGGCCTCGCTGAAACTCCCCGCCGTCCGCGCCGCCATCGCCAAGGCCCGCCCGATCATCGCCGGCTTCCCCCAGCATTTTGAAACCGTGCCGGTGGCGGGAGTGTGATATCTTCCCATTCGATTTGAGTAGGGGCTAAACCTGTATAAACCCCGCATCGACGCACTTGCCCTTCGACATGAGGCTTTGACTTTGCTCAGTGGCTACTCAGGACGAGCGGAGGGCGCTAAGGAACGCCCATGAACGATGCAAATCTCCCGAAAAAGAAGCTTCGCAAGCAAGAGGTGTCGAAACTGGCGGGCGTGCCACCGGAGGCGCAGGCCGAGCATTCTCGGATCATGCAAACGATCCAATATCACGATGATCGCTACTACGTGCATGATGATCCGACGATCAGTGACGGAGAATACGACGGTCTCAAAAAGCAGTTGAGAGATCTCGAGCGCGACTTCCCGGATCTGGTTGATCTATTTGATCCCACTCAGGCAGTTGCCGGTTCGCCAGCCGCAGGCATGCAGAAGGTGCCGCACGCGGTCCGCATGATGAGCCTCGACAATGGCTTTGCCGACGAGGATATCGCCGAGTTCGCCGCGCGCGTCCGCCGCTTCCTCGCGCTGGCCGAAGACGCGCCGGTGGCGATGACTGCCGAACCGAAGATCGATGGCCTGTCCTGTTCGCTGCGGTACGAACAGGGCGAGCTGGTGCTGGCCGCAACCCGCGGCGACGGCACCACGGGCGAGGATGTGACCGCCAATGTCCGCACCATCGCCGACATCCCTGAGCGCCTGACCGGCGAAGCCATGCCCGACCTGTTCGAGATACGGGGCGAGGTCTATATGGCCAAGGCGGATTTCGTCGCCCTCAACCAGCGGCTGCTGGACGAGGCGGAGGATGCGGACAAGGCGCGCCAGTTCGCCAATCCGCGCAACGCCGCCGCCGGCTCGCTGCGCCAGAAGGATGCCAGCGTCACCGCCAGCCGCCCGCTGCGTTTCCTCGCTCATGGCTGGGGCGCCCATAGCGCGCTGCCCGCCGACACCCAGTTGGGCGTGATGCAGGCGATCGCGAGCTGGGGCCTGCCGGTGTCCGACATGCTGGTCTGCGTCGATAGCATCGACGCGATCCTGGCCCATTATCGCGCGATCGAGCGCGCGCGCGCCGACCTGCCCTTCGACATTGACGGCGTCGTCTACAAGGTCGACCGGCTCGACTGGCAGCAGCGGCTCGGCTTCGTGGCCAAGGCGCCGCGCTGGGCGATCGCCCATAAATTCCCGGCCGAACGCGCCCAGACCACGCTGGAGGCGATCGATATCCAGGTCGGTCGCACCGGCAAGCTGACCCCGGTCGGGCGCCTGACCCCGGTGACGGTCGGCGGCGTCGTCGTCTCCAACGTCACGCTCCACAATGCCGACGAGATCGAACGGCTGGGCGTGCGGCCGGGCGACCGCATCGTCGTCCAGCGCGCCGGCGACGTCATCCCGCAGGTGGTCGACAATCTGACCCGCGACGAAGTACGCGAACCCTTTCCCTTCCCCACTCACTGCCCGGTCTGCGGATCGGAAGCGGTGCGCGAGGAGGAGGAAGTCGATTATCGCTGCACCGGCGGCCTGATCTGCGCCGCCCAGCGGTTCGAGCGGCTGCGCCATTTCGTCAGCCGCGCCGCGCTCGATATCGAGGGGCTGGGCGAAAAGACGATCGAGGAATTTCTCGACCTTGGCTGGATCAAGGAGCCGGCCGACATTTTCCGCCTGCGCACCCATGCCGGCGAACTGCTGGGGCGCGAGGGCTGGAAGGAAAAATCGGTCGACAATCTGCTCGCCGCGATCGAGGCAAAGCGCGCGCCCGACGCCGCCAAGCTGCTGTTTGGCCTCGGCATCCGCCATATCGGCGCCGTCACCGCGCGCGATCTGTTGAAGCGCTACACCACGCTTCCTGCGCTCCGCACCCTGGCCGACGAGATCATTGCCCTGCGCGATCAGGACCATGACACGCAGGCCAAGAAGGACAAGGCGATTGCCGAGCATATCGGGGTCGAGAATGTCGGCGCCGCCGTCGGCCATGCGCTCGCCGACTTCTTCCACGAACCCCATAATGTCGAGGCTTGGGACGATCTGCTCTCCGAAGTGTCGCCGCCCGATTATGTCGTCGAAACCACCGCCAGCGCCGTCACCGGCAAGATCGTCGTCTTCACCGGCAAGCTGGAAACCATGAGCCGCGACGAGGCCAAGGCGCAGGCGGAGCGGCTGGGCGCCAAGGCGGCGGGATCGGTCAGCGCCAAGACCGACTTGGTCGTCGCCGGCCCCGGCGCGGGATCGAAGCTCAAGCAGGCGACCGCGCTCGGCATCGAGGTGATTAGCGAACAAGCCTGGGCTGACATCGTCAGGGCGGCAGGCTAAGGGGCGATCATGTCAAACAGCAACAACAGCGGCACCGTCCTGGTCGATGGCGCGCATTATGATTGGGAAGTGCGGCGCGAACCGCAATGGAGCGATGCGGATGGCTGGCGCGGCATGACCGTCGCCCTGCAGCAGCAGGGGACGCAGCGCGGCGCCGTGCTGGAATTTCCGCCGCCCAAGCGCCTGCTCAAAGGACTGGCGCGCGGCCGGCTCCAGATCAACGACGCCATCGTCGCGCGTGGCGTACGCGCGGCGCTGGCGGCCGGCTGGGAACCGGAATCGCGCGGCAAGGCGATGCAGTTCATGGTCGACGCCGACGGCAATTGATGCCGGCGCCCCAGGGCGGGCGCTATCGTTCACGCAAATTTACCCAATCTTATCGCGTGGGGGCGTAGGGCAGGGAGATGATGGGGCAGGGTCGGACGCGATTGCAGGAACTGGACGCGTTGCGTGGCATCGCGGCCTTTTCCGTGCTGCTCTTCCATTATTTCAACATCTACCCCAAGCTCTTCCCGCACGGCCATCGCCTGCCGCCTTTGTTCGAACATGGCGGCTATGGCGTGCTGCTCTTCTTTGCCATTTCCGGCTTCGTCATCGCCTTCTCGCTGGAAGGGACGCGCAGCGCCGCCGATTTCGCGGTCAAGCGCTTCGCCCGGCTCTATCCAGTCTATTGGGCGGCGATGGCGCTTTCGATCGGCATCGTCCTGCTGCTTGGCGCCGGTCAGTTGCTGCCGCCCGCCTGGGTGATCCCGGTCAACATGACGATGCTGCAGGGCTATTTCTACCTGCCCGCGGTCGATGGCGTCTACTGGACGCTGGGGGTAGAACTCGCCTTCTATTGCTGCATGCTGGCGATCTGGATGGGGCGCGGCTTTGCCCGGCTCGAATGGCTGCTGCTCGGCTGGCTGGCGATCGAGGCCGCGATTGCCGGCTGGCACGCGATGCCCAGCCGCCTCGTCATGCTGCTGGTGCTCGACTATATCCCCTTCTTCATCATCGGCATGCTCTTCTACCGCATCTGGTCGGGCCATCGCCGCTGGGGGCAACAGGCGCTCTTCTTCGTGGCGGCGCTGGCGACGATCGCCTGGGCCGACCCGCGCGAATATCTGGTCGCGGCGCTGCTGGTGATGGCGATCTTCGCCGCGATGCTGCGCGGCTGGCTGCCCTTCCTGCGCCATCGGCTGCTGCTCTGGCTGGGCGCGATCAGCTACGCGCTCTACCTCATCCACCATAATGCCGGGCTGGCGATCATGAACCTGGTCGACCGCGCCGGCCTGTCGACCTGGATCGGCCTGCTGCTGGCAACCGCAGCCTCGCTGCTGCTGGCAAGCGCGCTCACCTATGGCGTGGAGCGTCCCGCCGCCCGCCGCATCAACCGCTGGTGGCGTGAACGCACCGCGTCGCAGGGCCAGCGCGCCACCCAGGCCGGTTAGGCGGCCTCGGCCTCCCGCGCGTCATGCGCCCGGCGCGCGTCCATGATCGCGCCGACATGGCCCTCGGCCCAGCGGGTGATCTGGTCCAATATGCCGATCAGCCCCTGCGCCATCTCGGTCAGCCGATATTCCACCGTCACCGGCACCGTGGCATAGGCCGCGCGGCTCACCAGCCCGTCGCGCTCCAGGCTCTTCAATGTCTGCGACAGCATCTTCTGCGAGATCGCGCCGATCCTCCGGCGCAGATCGTTGAACCGCACCGGCCCGTCCTTCAACGTCAGCATCACCAGCACCGCCCATTTGTCGCCGATCCGGTCCAGCACATGGCGGGTCGGGCAATCGGGATCATAGGCGTCGCCGATCCGGGGCAGGGGCGTGGGCGCAGTCATGGCAGGCGGTATCCTCGGCGTAACCAGGTGATGGCAAAGTGCCTTCTTGCGACCATGATATCCTAATCGCTATCTGGTTTCCATTGGCAACTACCCATGGAGAATGGAACATGAAGATCGCGATCATCGGCGGCAGCGGCCGGGCAGGGCGGGAAATCAGCGCGGAACTGGCCCGTCGCGGCCATCAGGAGACGGTGATCTCGCGCCATCCCGAAAATGCCGTGCAGGATGCCGGCGTCACCGCCGTCGCCGGCGACGTCAATGATGCGGCGGCGCTCAGTGCGCTGCTCGCCGGCCATGATGTGGTGGTAAGCGCCGTCATGTTCGTCGACACCGATCCGGCATCGCTGGTCGGCGCGGTGCGCGCGTCGGGCGTGACCCGCTATCTGGTGGTCGGCGGCGCCGGCAGCCTGGAGGTCGCGCCGGGCGTCAAGTTGATCGACACGCCGGAATTCCCCGAAGCCTATAAGGCCGAAGCCGGCCGGGGCGGCGATTTCCTCACATATCTGCGCGGCATCGAAGATCTCGATTGGACCTTCCTCTCGCCCTCCGCCCTGTTCTTCGTCGGCGACCGCAAGGGGGCGTTCCGCCTCGGCACCGACCAGTTGCTGGTCGATGGCGAGGGCCATAGCAGCATCTCCTATGCCGACTATGCCATCGCGCTCGTGGACGAGATCGAAGCGCGGAAACATAGCCACCAGCGCTTCACCGTGGGCTATTGAAAAATTCCTCCCCAAGCCTGGCTTGGGGAGGGGGACCGCCGCAGGCGGTGGAGGGGCCGGTGCGTGATCGCGCATCTTGGCCCCTCCGTCCGTGCTTCCCGTTTCTCGACAGGCTCGAAACGAACGGAAGCTATGGAATGGGTGTCAGGCCACCCCCTCCAGCTTGTCCTGCGTCTTCGTGGCAAAGTCGCCGGCGTCATGCCGCTCGTGCAGCTGATCCTCCAGCGGCCCGTTGGTCTTGTTGACGATCCGCCCGCGCTTCACCGCCGGGCGCGCATCGATCTGGTTCGCCCAGCGCAGCACATGGGTGTAGCTGCCCGCGTCCAGAAATTCCGCCGCGCCATAGACCCGGTTCAGCAGCACGCCCGCATACCAGGGCCACACCGCGATATCGGCGATCGAATATTCGTCGCCCGCCAGATAGTCATTCTCCGCCAGATGCCGGTCCAGCACGTCCAGCTGCCGCTTCACTTCCATCGTGTAGCGGTTGATCGGATATTCGTATTTTTCCGGCGCATAGGCGAAGAAATGGCCAAAGCCGCCGCCCAGGATCGGCGCGCTGCCCATCTGCCAGAACAGCCAGCTCAGCGCCGCAGTGCGCTTGGCCGGATCGGTCGGCAGGAACTTGCCGAACTTCTCGGCCAGGTAGAGCAGGATCGCGCCGGATTCGAACACGCGCTGCGGCGGCGACACGCTATGGTCCATCAGCGCGGGGATCTTGCTGTTGGGATTGACGTCGACAAAGCCGCTACCGAACTGGTCGCCATCGCCGATGCGGATCAGCCAGGCATCATATTCGGCCTGCGTGACGCCCGCCTCCAGCAATTCCTCCAGCAGGATCGTCACCTTCTGCCCATTGGGCGTGCCCAGCGAATAGAGCTGGAGCGGATGCGGGCCGACCGGCAATGGCTTGTCATGGGTGGCGCCGGCGATCGGCCGGTTGATATTGGCAAAGGCGCCGCCCTTATCCTTGTCCCAAATCCAGACGGCGGGCGGGGTATAGCTGTCGGTCATGCGGGCATCGCTCCGATAAATCTCTGATGCCCGGCAGGTAGGAACGGCGCCCGTCCGCCGCAACCGAGCGCCGCTCAACCCCTGTTGATTATTTCTGCTAGTCCGCCGCCTGCGTCCGCACCACCAGCACGCTGACCGGCGACTGATGGATGATCGCCGACGCATTGGACCCCAGCAGCTTGGACGTGAGCGAGGGCTGGTGCGAACCGATCACCACCAGGTCGGCCTTCAGCCGCGCCGCCTCGCTCAGCACCTCGTCGCGCACTCGCCCGCGCCGGGTCAGGAAATGGGTGCGATCGGGCGCCAGCCCGGCCTCGCTCGCCCATGCCTTCATCGCCGCCAGCGCATCGCGCTCCTCATTCTCGTCGAAACTGCCGTCCAGCAGTTCGGAATAGCGGGTCGGCAGATAATAGCGGACATAGAGCAGATGGACGACGCCCTCGTCCCCCGCCACATCGGCCGCGCCGGCAATGGCGGCACGGGCGAGGTCGGGGGCGTTGACATCGACGGCGGCGACGATCGTGGCATAGGACATGGCGCTCTCCTCTTATCGCTTATGCGCCATCCAACCACCGACGCGCGCGCGGGATGCTCCAGCCATCAAAGATTCCCGACGCGACATGAATAAGGACATGCCGCAATCGCCGGGCAATGGGGGAGGGGGCAAGCCGGGCCATTCCTACCCGTCGCGGAGATGGCGGAGTGGGGTGGGAAGCTGGCCACCTGTTTCACAGCGTCATCCCCGCGCAGGCGGGGATCCATCTCACCAGCTTCGGACCAGATGCGAGGTCAGGAGATGGATTCCCGCCTGCGCGGGAATGACGAAAAGGGTGGATTGGGGACTGTCTGCTAAACGCTCTGTAGAGCGTGTTAGCCGACTTCCTCTAATTGAACGTATCGCTCAAAATGATCCAGTATGTGCCCCTGCGCATCAGGTCGCCATTGTAAGCGGATATGCCACTCAGATTTTCCATCCGGCGAAACGAAAAGTGATTGGCCATCGTCATAGGGTAGGTAGCTGGCACCAAGAAAGGTCCATGCCTCGCCTTCTCTGTGAACGTGTCCGTCAAAATCGACAAACTCTGAAACAACCATATATCGACGATTAGCGGCCAAGTGCTGGAGTGCTGACTTACAGCCTGCGCCTGTCCAATGTCCCAAGGGATGCGGTCCAATCATGAGGCTGAATTATGCTGTCGCGCCCATGTCCGCAATCGGGATTAGAACTGGATCGTCTAAGCGGCAAAAATTGGTCGTCAGCCGTCAAAGCCGGATATCGTCATTGCGAGCGGAGCGAAGCAATCCACTGGCGCGAGATGGATTGCTTCGCTCCGCTCGCAATGACGGAGATGCTCGCTTCACCGATGCTGTCCTACATGCCCGATTTCTGATCTACCCTGCGCGATGGACCAGCGCCTTTCTCCGCATCGCCGCGTCTGCCTCGCCTGTAGCCTCATTGATGCGCGGCAGGCGCCTATGTGTCGCGTCACCGTCGCTTCGTCGCCGCATGACGGGCGCGTGCCATGGGCCCATGCCCCCACACCCCCGAGGCGCGACAGGCGCGTGGCCGACGCGTTCCTGGCGCGTGGCAGGTGCAAAGACGCCGGAAACCCCGTTTACACTGTGAACTTCGACAGGCGCGTGTCCCTGTGCTGTCACCCGTCCGGCCGCCTGTCGCGTCGCAATCCCCGTGCGGTCCGTCGCGCCCGGCATGACGGGGCGGGGTGATTGCGCTATGGCCTGCGTGCCTGCCCGATCGATCCCCGATCCATCGGGACGGCGAAAATTTTTATCCCGTCCCGCCCTTGACCGGCGAAACGACTTTTCCATATGCATGCCGCTAGCACTCTCCATCAGCGAGTGCTAACAATGAGAGAGTTCATCGGGAGAAGGACAAGGCGGGGCACAATATCGCACGGGGGCATTCCTCTTGCGGGCCGCGCCGGACCCATCCCAGCACAAAGGGAAAGGCAATCATCATGGCATTCCGTCCGTTGCATGACCGCGTTCTCGTTCGCCGCATTGAAGCGGAAGCGAAGACGGCCGGTGGCATCATCATCCCCGACACCGCCAAGGAAAAGCCGCAGGAAGGCGAAATCGTCTCCGTCGGTTCGGGTTCGAAGGCCGAAGACGGCAAGGTCACTCCGCTGGACGTCAAGGTCGGCGATCGCGTGCTGTTCGGCAAGTGGTCGGGCACCGAAGTCAAGGTCGACGGTGAAGACCTGCTCATCATGAAGGAATCGGATATTCTGGGTATTGTCGCCTAAAAAGGCGACGGGCTGGGTATCGTCGCCTGAGCGACAGCAACCCGCAGAATTTCGATTTTCCATTTTTCCCTATTTTTCGAAGGAATTAAATCATGGCAGCGAAGGACGTAAAGTTTTCGCGTGACGCTCGTGAGCGCATCCTGCGCGGCGTTGACATCCTGGCCGACGCGGTCAAGGTGACCCTGGGCCCGAAGGGCCGCAACGTCGTCATCGACAAGAGCTTCGGCGCCCCCCGCATCACCAAGGACGGCGTCAGCGTCGCCAAGGAAATCGAACTGAAGGACAAGTTCGAGAATATGGGCGCCCAGATGGTCCGCGAAGTCGCTTCGAAGACCAACGACATCGCCGGTGACGGCACCACCACCGCGACCGTCCTGGCCCAGGCCATCGTGCGCGAAGGCATGAAGTCGGTTGCCGCCGGCATGAACCCGATGGACCTGAAGCGCGGCATCGATCTCGCCGTCGCCAAGGTTGTCGAGGACATCCAGTCGCGCTCGAAGCCGGTTGCCGGTTCGGCCGAAGTTGCCCAGGTCGGCATCATCTCGGCCAATGGCGACAAGGAAGTCGGCGAGAAGATCGCCGAAGCCATGGAAAAGGTCGGCAAGGAAGGCGTCATCACCGTGGAAGAGGCCAAGGGTCTCGACTTCGAGCTGGACGTTGTCGAAGGCATGCAGTTCGACCGCGGCTACCTGTCGCCCTACTTCATCACCAACCCGGAAAAGATGGCTGTCGAGCTGGCTGATCCGTACATCCTGATCCACGAGAAGAAGCTCTCGAATCTGCAGTCGATCCTGCCGATCCTGGAAGCCGTGGTTCAGTCGGGCCGTCCGCTCCTCATCATCGCCGAGGACATCGAAGGCGAAGCGCTGGCGACCCTGGTCGTCAACAAGCTGCGCGGCGGCCTGAAGGTTGCTGCGGTCAAGGCACCGGGCTTCGGCGATCGCCGCAAGGCCATGCTGGAAGACATCGCCGTCCTGACCAAGGGCGAAGTGATCTCGGAAGACCTGGGCATCAAGCTCGAAAACGTCACCCTGGGCATGCTGGGCACCGCCAAGCGCGTCACCATCGACAAGGACAACACCACCATCGTCGATGGCGCCGGTGATGCCGACTCGATCAAGGGCCGTACCGAGCAGATCCGTGCGCAGATCGAAGTCACCACTTCGGACTATGACCGTGAAAAGCTGCAGGAACGCCTGGCCAAGCTGGCTGGCGGCGTTGCCGTCATCAAGGTTGGCGGTGCGACCGAAGTCGAAGTGAAGGAGCGCAAGGATCGCGTCGACGACGCCCTGCACGCGACCCGCGCTGCCGTCGAAGAAGGCATCGTCCCCGGTGGCGGCACCGCGCTGCTCTACGCGACCAAGGTTCTCGAAGGCGTCGCTGGCGCCAATGACGACCAGACCCGCGGTATCGACATCGTCCGCAAGTCGCTGACCGCGCTGGTTCGCCAGATCGCCGCCAACGCCGGCCATGACGGTGCTGTCGTCTCGGGCAAGCTGCTCGACCAGACCGACACCTCGTTCGGCTTCAACGCGTCGACCGACACCTATGAAAACCTGGTTGCCGCCGGCGTTATCGACCCGACCAAGGTCGTGCGTACCGCGCTCCAGAACGCTGCCTCGGTTGCTGGTCTGCTGATCACCACCGAAGCCGCGGTTTCGGAACTGCCCGAAGACAAGCCCGCCATGCCCGCCATGCCGGGTGGCATGGGCGGCATGGGCGGCATGGACTTCTAATTCGGTCGCGACCGAAACGAAGTTCTCGCTTATGCGACAAGAAAGGGGCCGGTGGAGCGATCCACCGGCCTTTTTCATGCCCGTCGTTTCCGCTGTCCTACAGCCCGTTTCCGGTCCCATATGGCGGTGCCCTGGCCGGGGAGTGGTAGGGGGATATTGTTGATCGGGCAGCGGAATTGATCTGCTTTGGTGGGCATCTGGTTTACCAAATCTCAAGGCTGATCCGCCACTATGCTGGCACGTGTCACGCCTCGTCCGCCATCTGTGCGCAGTCCTGCGCGCGCGCTTTGCGCCCCGTACCCAGCAGAATGCTGAGGTGCAGGACAGCCTCGTCAAAGCGCTTTATGCCTCTCCGGCATCGCTGCTTTCTGGCGCGATTTCAGGAGGTTCGCTCAGTCTCGTGATCGCGTGGCAGGCCCATGTCCTGACCATGCACATCATCGCCGCGCTGGTCCTGATCGTGGGAATCAGTCGCTCCATTTCCGCCGTCTATTTCCAGCGCGCGCTGGCGCATCAGGATGGTCCGGCGCGTCCGATCTGGGGGGTCGCCTATGAAATGGGGGCCTGGATCTATGCCGCGCTGCTCGGGCTTCAATCGCTCGCGACCCTGACGATCAGCCAGGATGCGACCCTGCATGTGCTGGCCGTCGGCATGGTCGCCTCCTATGCGGGCGGCATTTCCGGCCGCAATGCCGGCCGGGTCCATGTCGCGGTCGGCCAGACCTGCTTCACCATGCTGCCGACCTCCATCGGCCTGCTGATCGCTGGTGGCGTCGGCTATGTCGTCCTTGGCGTGCTCTGCTTCCTGATGATCTTCGCCATGGCGGAAATCACCAAGACCACGCACCGCATCGTGCTGGAAGCGATGCAGGGCAAGCAGGAGAAGAGCAACCTCGCGATCAAGTTCGAGCGGCTGGCCCGTTATGACAGCCTGACCGGCGTGGAAAACCGCATGGCGATGCAGATGCGGCTGCGCGACCTGTTCGACAATCGCATTTCCGATGCGGATCAGACCGCCGTCCTGTGGATGGACCTCGACCGGTTCAAGGAAATCAACGACACGCTGGGTCATATCGTCGGCGACCAGCTGCTGTGCCAGGTGGCTGAACGGCTGACCCGTGCGCTCGACCGGCGTGGTCATGTCGCGCGTTTCGGCGGCGACGAGTTCGTGCTGATCTGCCCCGGCGTCAGCCGCATCCAGGCCGAAGTGATCGCCGGCGACATCACCCGCATTCTTGCCGGCGATTTCGAAGTTGGCGGCCATCACCTGACCATCTCCGCCTCGATGGGCATTGCCGTCGCACCGGAAGATGGCGCTGATGGCGACGAACTGCTGCAGCATGCCGATCTGGCGCTCTACAAGGCCAAGCATGCGGGCCGAAACCGCCATGCCCAGTTCGACTGGACCATGAAGGAGCGGCAGAACCGCACCTATGAGCTGGAGACGGGGCTGCGCAGCGCGCTCGCCAATGGCGAGCTGCAACTTCATTATCAGCCGATCTTCGATACCGAGACTGGCCGGATCACCATCTGCGAGGCGCTGATGCGCTGGCAGCATCCCGAACTGGGCTGGATTTCCCCGGCCGAGTTCATCCCGATCGCCGAAAGCTCGGCCCTGATCGAGCCGATGACCAACTGGGCGCTGGCCCAGGCGTGCCGCGACGCGATGGGCTGGGACGAGGATATCCGGGTCGCGGTCAATATCTCGCCCGCACTCATCAAGACCGACGGCCTGCCGCGCGCCGTCATTTCCGCTTTGCTCCAGTCGGGCCTCAAGGCCCGCCGGCTGGAACTGGAAGTCACCGAATCCATCTTCCTGGAAGATGATCGCCGGACCCATCTGATCCTCAGCGAATTGCGCCGCATCGGCCTGCGCCTGGCGCTCGACGATTTCGGCACCGGCTATTCCTCGCTGGGCGCTTTGCGCACCCATGAGTTCGACACGATCAAGGTCGATCAGAGCTTCATGCGCGGCGTCGGCGAAAATCCCCGCGACCGGGCGATTGCCCAGTCCGTCGCCTATCTGGCCCGCGCGCTGGAGGTGGAAACGGTGGCCGAGGGGATCGAGACCGAGGAACAGTTGCGCTACGCCCGCGAAACCGGCTTCACCAACGTCCAGGGCTTCGTCCTCAGCCGACCGGTCCCGATCGGCGAGTTGCAGGCCCTGCTCAACCGCAACAGGGCCGATGTCCATGACATGGCGGCGCTGATCCGCCAGCGCCGCCTGGCCTGATCCTTATTTGGTCAGGCGCGTCTGGGCCGACGCCAGCCGGCGCATCATGCGGATATCCTTGAGGTCGGTCTTGAGCGCCGAAGCGGCCCAATTCTCGACAATATCCTTCAGTTCGTCATGGTGCAGCGGATCGACCCGGCGCCCGGCTTCATAGACGCCGACATGGCCGGCATGGTGCGGGCGATTGCGGGTGACGAAATCACGCACCGCCGCTTCCCCCTCGCCATCCTCGACCAGCGTATGGACGATGCCCATGTCGAGCATCTCTTCCGCGGTGAAGACCTTGCCCGACAGGATCATGCGTTCGGCCGCCAGCCGGCCCAGCTTGCGCGACAGGATCGAATAGGCGCCCATGCCGGGGAACAGGCCGAACAGCATTTCCGGCAGGCCGAAACGGGCGCTGCGCTCGGCGATCACCACGTCGAAACAGAGCAGCGCCTCGAACCCGCCGCCCAGCGCATCGCCCTGCGCCAGCGCGATCGATACCACCGGCATGTCGCCGTTGCGCCAGGTGCGATGGACCACGTCGATGCAGGCATGGCCATATTGGACCAGGCCGGGCAGGTCGCCGCGTTCGATGCAGCCGGCGAACAGTTCCAGGTCGCCGCCCAGGTTGAACACGCCGGGGAAGCGGGAACCCGCGACCATATATTTGACCGGCAATTGGCCGGCATCGAACAGCCGCTTGGTCTCGGCATACCAGTAGCGGACGTCGCGCAGCATGGTCATGCTGAAATTGGGTCGATTGGCCGGCGTCATGAACGCCCAGAGTGTTTCGGATTCGGCCTCCCACTGCACGTCGATCTGGCCCAGGTCGAACAGTTGGGAAGGGGTGGGGGATGACGTTACGGCATCCTCGCCAAAGCTTTCGATCTCGAATGCCGCTTCGACCTCGGTCGCGCGCTCGTCAGCTGCACTAAAGCGTCCTGAATCAATCATGTGCGCCCCATTTTTCTCTTGAATCTGAACCTTCGACGGTCGGCGCTTATGATGCAGTGCGGGACAAATAGTTGACAGATCATTAACCATTTTTATCCGCAACTGTTGCCCGGAAAGCGCGGTAAATGCGCCGAAATGGAGATTGTTGTTGCGATATCGCAACAGAAATTTTCGTTTCCGCTTTTCAGCCCCTCTGCTCAGCCCTTTGTTAACCATTGTTAATTAGAGCGATCGCATGGACATGCATCGCCTTCCGGCTCGCAAGAATGTGACACTCACGCTACAGGATGCTCAGGGCCAACCCTGGACCTTGCGCCTGTCCACCGATTGTCTGCGCTTCATCGGCCGCTATCGCCGGGTCGAGGGGTTCGACATCGACGCGATGACCCTGTTCGACGGCGTCCGCCGGGCCGGCTGAAACGGCGGTCCGACCGCGCTGCTCTTGTGCGCGCGGGCGTTCGCTCCTAGAGCGCGGCGATGACCAAGCCCCGCTTTTCCTTCTCGATCGCCGCCACCGACGGCAAGGCCCGCACCGGCACGATCCAGATGCGCCGCGGCGAGATTCGCACGCCCGCCTTCATGCCGGTCGGCACCGCCGCCACCGTCAAGGCAATGCGCCCGGCCGAAGTGCGCGCCACCGGCGCCGACATCATCCTGGGCAATACCTATCATCTGATGCTGCGCCCCGGCGCCGAACGCATGGCGCGGCTGGGCGGGCTGCACGGCTTCATGGGGTGGGACCGGCCGATCCTGACCGACAGCGGCGGCTATCAGGTGATGAGCCTCAGCGCCCTTACCAAGATGAGCGAGGAGGGGGTCGCCTTCTCCAGCCATCTCGACGGCTCCAAGCATATGCTCAGCCCCGAGCGCTCGATGGAGATCCAGCGGCTGCTCGACAGCGACATCGTCATGGCCTTTGACGAATGCACCAAGAATGGCTGCACCCATGATGAAGCTGCCAAGTCGATGGAGCGATCGATGCGCTGGGCCAAGCGCTCGCGCGATGGCTTCGATGCGGGCGGCGACCATGCCGAGCGTGCGGCGCTGTTCGGCATCCAGCAGGGCTCGCTCAACGAAGGGCTGCGCAAGATTTCGGCGGAAAAGCTGATCGAGATCGGCTTTGACGGCTATGCCGTGGGCGGCCTGGCAGTGGGCGAAGGGCAGGAGGCGATGTTCGCCACGCTCGACTTCGCGCCCGACATGCTGCCGCAGGACAAGCCGCGCTACCTGATGGGCGTGGGCAAGCCCGACGATATCGTCGGTGCCGTGGAGCGCGGCATCGACATGTTCGACTGCGTGCTGCCGACCCGGTCGGGCCGCAATGGTCAAGCCTTCACCTGGGCCGGCCCGCTCAACATCCGCAACGCCAAGTTCAACGAGGATCTGGGCCCGCTCGATCCGCGCTGCGGCTGCCCGGTCTGCGCGACCTGGAGCCGCGCCTATCTCCATCATCTGGTGAAGTCGGGCGAGATGCTGGGCGCGATGCTGATGACCCAGCATAACATCCACTTCTATCAGGAACTGATGCAGGGCCTGCGCGACAATATCGCGGCCGGCACATTGTCGACCTTCACGACCGATTTCCGCCGCGACTATCAGCGGGTCTGACGCTTTTTCAGGGAATGACGCTGATCGCTATGCTGTAGCAGCCCGCTTCGGCATCATGATCGAGCGGGGAGCGGAGCTGGCGCGACAGGCCGGTCAGCACCCGGCCATAACGTTCGTTCAGCAATAAAGTCATTTCCGGCCCGGCGCGCAGCGCGGGCGACGCCATCTGCAACAGGGCGCGGTCGTTCCGATCGGCCTCCAGATGCACCGAAATCCGCATCGTCGCGCGCGGATCGGACAGCATCGCCAGTTCGACCAGTTCGGTCACCAGGAAGGCGACCGGAACGGCGACATCCTGGCTGATGTGCAGATCATCGTCGCTGTCGATCTGGATGCCGAAACGGCGCGCCTCATACGGGGCGGTGCCGCGCAGGCTGGCGGACAATTCGCTGATCAGCGGACGCACGCCGACGCCGCGATTGTCCTCCAACTCGGCAAAATGGTTGCGATGGACGACCGACAGGGCGTCGACCCGGCGCTGGATCGACCCATAGGCCGAAACTGCTTCGGGCTCATGCGCCGACCGGGCGTGCAGGCTGATCAGGCTGGCGATGATCTGCAGGTTGTTCTTGACCCGATGATGCACCTCGCGCGTCAGCTTGCGCTGGGTGTCGAGCGCGGCGGCCATTTCCGCCTCATGGGTCGCGACATCCTCGCTGATCTCGCGAAAGGTGTCGCCCAGGTCGCTGATCTCGTGCGCGGGGGTGCGGATGCGCCGCAACGGCTCCAGCACTTCGCCGGGCTGATAGGCGGCCACCTGGCGCCGCAGCAGCACCAGCGGGCGGATCAGCAGCCGATTGACCACGAACCAGCCGATCGCCGCGGCCGCGAACCACATCACCAGCGGCAGGAACAGCGACAGCAATCGGGCGATCGTCGCCGGCGGCTCGCGCACCGTCATGGTCAGCAATATGTCGGGCGGGTCGAGCCGGGCGGACAGGCTGCTGCTATGGCCGTCGATCCGGCTGCCGGGGCGGCTGACGATCATCTGCCGCTCGCCCTGGCGCAGGCTCAGTTGCCGGTTCTGCAGCGCGGTCGCGGGATCGGCGACGCTTTCGAGATGCGGCCGCGAATAATAGGCCAGCGCCGCGACGCGATTGTCATGGCTGTGGGTGCGCGACAGCAGGAAGTCGCCGGACGACAGCAGTTCGACACGCGGACCGATGAAGCGGCGCGTGGGCGGAATGCCGGCCGGCTCCGGCGTGGTCGATCCGCACAGCTTCTTGCCCGACCGGTCGTAGATATAGAATCGGATGCCGCTGCGGTCCTGCGCGGTAAGGAAAAAGGAGAGGCGGTTGCAGATTTCGCCGTCTGCCTTGCCATCGGCCAGCGCATTGACGGTCAGGCCCAGCGCGGTGCGATCGGCGTTGAGATCGGCGGTCAGCTTGCGCGCGCTCTGGGTCACGGCGACACGCAGCAGCGCTTCCTTCTCCAGGTCGGCGGTGCGAATCGCCTGCAGCGACGCCACCAGTGCGATCAGCCCCAGCGGCAGCAGCGCGAGCGTCAGGATGAGGAACATCTTGACGCCGGTGGACCGGAGATAGACGCCGAACATAGTCATGGGGGATCGAGAGGGTCCTTGTATGGGCGGCAGGGAAATGCCGCCCCGACCAGCATTGATCAGTCCAGTTTGCTGAGCAGGTCCAGCATTTCGGCGGGAATATCTTCGTCGACCGTGCGCTGATAGACGGACTTGAGCACCTGGGACACCTGGGCCTCGTCCTTTTTCGCGGCCGCGCGGCGCTTGCGTGGTTCGGGCGCAGTCTTCATGTCGCGGTCGCGGATGGTCGTGCCGACGTCAATATCCCCTCCCATCCTGTCCCGTTCCGTTGTTGAAGAAACCAAAATCAGCCCCTTTGAAGCTAAATCCGTGACGCCAGCCTGTCCGCTATTTCGCCGCAACGCATAGCGGCGTCAATTCACCAAGCTGGGCAAATTTCACCAAAAAGCCGTTACCGTCGAAAAAACCGAACGAGAGTGAAACAAATCTTGGTGTCGACGGTTCCGGCATTCGAAGCATTTTTTGCACCGTCGGTCATTCGGCGGCAGGGGGAGAGGGGCTTGCCAGCGCGGCATCATCATCCCATCCTCCGGCGGAGCCGATGTTTCGGACAACAGGCCCGACAGGGCAGGGAGAAGACTTACCGATGTCGCTTGGACAGCAACTGCACCCCCATCTTCCTTTCTTGCGGCGCTATGCGCGTGCGCTGACGGGCAGTCAGACTCATGGCGATGCCTATGTCCGCGCCACGCTCGAAGCTATCGTCGCCGCGCCGGAGGAGTTTCCCAGCGGTGTCGATCCTCGCCTCGGCCTCTACAAGACCTTCCATGCGATCTGGTCGTCCTCGCACCTTGATGACGAGCCCGGCTTCTCTGGCTCGATCGGGCAGGAGGCGATCGCCCATGCCCGACTGGCCCGGCTGACCCCGCTGCCGCGCCAGGCGCTGCTGCTGACCGCGCTCGAAGGCTTCACGACGGAAGATGCCGGCTATCTGATCGGCCTCGACACCGCCGATGTCGAAGCCCTGGTCGAGGAAGCGCTGGAGGAGATCGAGGCGCAGACCCGTGCCAAGGTTCTCATCATCGAGGATGAGCCGATCATCGCGATGGATATCGAGACGATCGTGCGCGACCTTGGTCATGACGTGACCGCCATTGCCGTCACCCGCGAGGATGCGGTGCGTGAGGCGCTGGCGGAACGGCCCGGCCTGGTGCTGGCCGATATCCAGTTGGCCGATGATTCGAGCGGCATCGACGCGGTGAAGGACATTCTCGCCGAATTCTCGGTGCCGGTGATCTTCATCACTGCTTTCCCCGAACGGCTGCTGACCGGCGAACGGCCCGAGCCGACCTTCCTCATCACCAAGCCGTTCCAGCGCTCGACGGTCAAGGCCGCGATCTCGCAGGCGCTTTTCTTCGACGAAGCGACCGCCCCGGCCTGACCTGTCTTTCCGCCGGCCGATCCTTGTGACGGTCGGCGGAACCCTCCCGGCTTTAACGCGTTAAATATGCGTAACGATTCGGAGAGGGCCGATGGCCGACGAGGAGCAGCATATCTCCACGCAGGACGCACGGGGCGGCGCCACGCCGCACGTCGTTCGCTATGTGCTGGGCATTTCGCTCGCACTGGCCGTGATCGTGATGCTGCTGGTTCTCTGGCGGTAAGGCAGTGGAAAAAATGGGCGTTTCTAGGGGTATCTTGGGAATTGGCCTTTGGCGGTAATCGAACTAGGGTGCGGATGCATATATGGCTTTGACGACTTCGGTTCATGCAGCGAGGGCGACAGTCGAAACGGGGGTTGCTGCCGTGGATGAAGGGCTGAACCAGGCGCCGCGCGAGGCACTGTCGGACGGCGAGTTCAAGCGGGAACTGGCCGCGGTCATTCCGCATCTGCGCGCCTTCGGGCGATCCCTGTCGGGCAATCGCGACACCGCCGACGATCTTGTCCAGGAAACCCTGCTCAAGGCCTGGGCCGCCCGTGCCCGCTTCCAGGCCGGCACCAACATGCGCGCCTGGACCTTCATCATCCTGCGCAATCATTATCTCTCGCAGATGCGCCGCTCGCGTTTCCGCGGCGATTGGGACGACCTGACCGCCGACCGGCTGCTTGCCGCGCCTGCGGGGCAGGACAAGCATGTCGAACTCAGCGACATGCAGCGCGCCCTGCTGCAATTGCCCCAGCCCCAACGCGAGGCATTGATCCTCGTCGGCGCGGGTGGCTTCGCCTATGAGGAAGCGGCGGAAATCTGCGGTGTCGCGGTCGGCACGATCAAGAGCCGCGTGGCCCGCGGTCGCGCCGCGCTCGAACAGATATTGGAGGAGGGCGCGCTGCCCTCGCGCCGGACGCAGGAAACGACCGATACGGCGGTGCTGGACGAGATCATGGACGATGTCGATCGCCTGAGCCGTGGTCGCATCTCCGACAATCTGGTCGACCATGGTGCCGACGACGACGGCGATGACGACATCGGGGACAAGACCGCCGAGGATTGAGGGCGGGATGCACTTGCCCCGGCGTGATCGGGAACGATCCGCCCGGCTTGTCGGTTGAAATGCCATGGGAAGGATGGAAGCCATGGGCAGCGACCCGCAACATCGACAGGATCGGACCGGGCGACGCTCGGATCGTCCGCAGGGCAGCGGCGGCATCGTCTTCGCGCTGGTGGCGCTGGCCCTGATCCTGGCGATCGGTTTCTTCTACCTCACCAACGAAAGCCGGGAGGATCGTCGCGCCGACGCCATTACCCAGGCGGCGGATTCGGTCGATAATGGTGCCCGGATCGTGGGTGAAGCCGCGCGCAATGCCGCGGACAAGCTGCGCAACAACAACTGAACCTCCTTGCGATCGGGCGGGGCAAGGCGATCCGGTGTCGCCTTGATTTACAGTCACTGGCGCCATCTTCAGATTTTCTTTGCCATTTTCAGGCAGGGTCTGAGCCCTGTCGGATTTCCTTACAGCTTGTTGTAAGGCTGGGCCGACTCCAGTTGGCGGCCCTTCCCGACCGGAGGGGCGGTGCTGCGGGAAGAAGCGCGATACGATGATCAGGCTGTTCAAACATTATGTCCCTCATGCGGTGCTGCTGCTCGGCCTGCTCGATTTCCTGCTGCTGATCGGCGCGGCGGAAGCGGGCTGGATCCTGCGCGCGCACCAGATCGGCATGGATGTCGAGCCGATCGCGACCCGCATCGGCCCGCTGCTGAGCTTCGCCTTCGCCATCCAGACCGGCATGATCGCGGTCGGCGTCTACAGCCCCGAAGCGCTGCAATCGATCCGCTTCGCCTTCGCCCGCCTGCTCGTCGCCATCTCGCTCGGCGTCATCTTCCTCTCGGTCATGTATTTCCTGCTGCCCGGCATCACCCTGTGGCGCTCCAATTCGCTCTACGCGATGGGGCTGGCGATGGGGCTGCTGCTGCTGGCCCGCATGCTGCTGGGGTCGCTGCTCGGCGGGGAGGCGTTCAAGCGCCGCCTTGTCGTGCTGGGCGCCGGCCGGCGTGCCAACCGCATCCGCGACCTGGAACAGAAGCGCGGCGCCGGTTTCCTGGTGGTCGGCTATATAGCCATGAATGACGGCGACCAGGTGGTGGAGGAAGCGATCAACCGCACCGCCATCTATAACATGTCCGATTATGTGGTGCGTCTGAACGCCAGCGAGGTCGTGCTGGCGCTGGAGGAACGGCGCAACGCCATCCCCATGTCCGACCTGCTGCGGATCAAGACCACCGGCGTCCATGTGAACGACCTGTCGACCTTCCTGGAGCGCGAGACCGGGCGCGTCGATCTCGACAGCGTCAATCCCAGCTGGCTGATCTTTTCCGACGGTTTTTCCGCCGGTCGTCGCCTGTCCAGCATCGCCAAGCGCATCTTCGACATCATCGCCAGCTCGATCCTGCTGCTGCTGACCGGTCCGATCATCCTGATCGCCGCCTTGCTGGTGAAGCTCGACAGCCGTGGTCCGGCTTTCTATCGGCAGCAGCGCGTCGGCCTCTATGGCCAGGAATTCTGGATCGTGAAGCTGCGCACCATGCGCCAGGATGCGGAGGTCAAGGGCCAGGCGGTCTGGGCGGAGAAGGACGATCCGCGCATCACGCGGCTGGGCTATTGGCTGCGCAAGCTGCGCATCGACGAACTGCCGCAGAGTTGGACCGTGCTGAAGGGCGAGATGAGCTTCGTCGGCCCGCGCCCCGAACGGCGCCAGTTCGTCGAGGATCTGGAACAGCATCTGCGCTATTATGCCGAACGGCACATGGTAAAGCCGGGCATCACCGGCTGGGCGCAGATCAACTATCCCTATGGCGCGTCGATCGAGGATGCCCGCCACAAGCTCGAATATGATCTTTATTATGCCAAGAATTACACGCCCTTCCTGGACCTGCTGATCCTGATCCAGACGGTGCGGGTGATCCTCTGGCCCGACGGCGCACGCTGAGCGGCAGGCCATGAGCGCGCTGCTGCAATTCATCGGCGACTGGGGCCATGCACTGGCCGCGGTCCTGTTCGCCGCGCTTGGCATCTTCATCCTGCGGCGCCGGGACGATGCGGCCGAGCCGCGCATGCTCGCCAGCGCGCTGCTGCTGACCTCCTGCTGGGCGCTTTATGTCTCGTTTGGCGGCGTCGACAAGCCGCTGTCGGGCATCGGGGAAAGCGTCCGCAACGCCGCCTGGCTGATGCTGCTGTTCGTCATGCTGCGGCGCGGCCCGGCCTCGCGCAGCGGCGCACTGGTCGCCGTCGGCCTCGTCTATCTCGCCGTTGCTGGCCTCATCTTCCTTCAGACCTCGACCGATCTCACTTGGCGGCAATTGCCGGTCCGCAGCGACCTGCACCAGATGTTGGTAGCGGTGTCGCTAGTGCTGCGGATGATGACCGCGATTGGCTGCCTGCTGCTGGTCCATCATCTTTACACCGCCTGGCCTTCGCGCGATCGCGGGCGGGTGTCGCTGCTGCTCGGCGCGCTGGCGGCGATGTGGACCTATGACCTCAATCTCTATGTCATCGGCTATTTCGCGATGGACCGGGTCAACGAACTCTATGCGCTGCGCGGGCCGCTTATGGCGCTGCTGGCGCCGGTCATCGCCATCGGCATGCGCAAGGAAATGGCCGGCCGCCTGCAATTGTCGCGCACCATCGCCTTCCAGTCGCTCTCGCTGGTCGCGGTCGGCCTCTATGTCGTGGTGCTGACCGCGGCGGCGGTGCTGATCGAGATGATCGCCGGCCCCTATGCGCGGGTGGTGGAGATCGGCGCGGTCTTCTTCGTGGCGGTGACCGCGCTCGTCCTGCTGCCCTCGCCACAGATGCGCGCGCTGTGGAAGGTGCAGGTCGCCAAGCATTTCTTCCAGCATCGCTACGACTATCGCACCGAATGGATGCGCTTTGGCGAAACCATCGGCCGTCCGGGCGAAAATGCCCCGCCGCTGGGCGAGCGGGTGGCCAAGGCGGTCGCCGACATCACCGATTCCCCTGCCGCGCTGTTGCTGCTGCGCACCGATGACGGTCGGCTGGCGTTCGAGGCGCAATGGAACTGGCCGCAGGAGCCGATCGCCGGCCTGTCCCTGCCGCTCGATCAGCTGGAAAGCTGGGAAGGAAGCGGCTGGATCGTCGATGTCGGTCGCATCCGCGATGGCGACGCCACCTTCGACCTGCCGCTTTGGCTGATCGAGGATGCCCATGTCTGGGCGTTGGTGCCGCTGCTCCATTATGGCCGGCTGATCGGCGCGATCCTGCTTGCGCCGCCGCCGATCGACCGCCGCCTCGACTGGGAGGATTTCGACATGCTGCGCGCTGCCGGGCGCCAGGCGGCGACCCATATCAGCGAGGCGCAGGGGCAGCAGGCGCTCGACGACGCCCAGCGCTTCGACGAGTTCAACCGCCGCTTCGCCTTCATCGCGCATGACATCAAGAATCTGGTCAGCCAATTGTCGCTGCTCTCGCGCAATGCCGAGCGGCACGCCGACAATCCCGATTTCCGCGCCGACATGCTGCTGACGCTCAAGGAGTCGGTGGGCAAGATGAACGACATGCTCGCCCGCCTGTCGCAGCATAACAAGGGCCGGCCCGAAGAGCCGCGCCCGGTGGCGCTGGGGCCGCTGGTCGATCAGGTCGTGCGCAGCCGCGCCCGCCTGCGCGCCATCACCGTCAGCGGTGACGTGCCGGTCGCGCTCGCCGATCCGGCGCGGGTCGAGCAGATACTGGTTCATCTGCTGCAAAATGCGATCGACGCCAGTGATGCCGACCGACCGGTCGAACTGCATCTGGGCAGTGCGCATGGCCAGGCGACGCTGGCCGTGGTCGATCAGGGCTGCGGCATGACCGCCGAATTTATCCGCCGCGATCTGTTCAAGCCCTTTTCGTCCAGTAAGGCCGGCGGCTTTGGCCTCGGCGCCTTCGAGGCGCGCAGCCTGGCCGAGGCGATGGGCGGGCGGATCGACGTGGAAAGCAAACCCGGCGTGGGGAGCCGTTTCACCCTGCGCCTGCCGCTGGCGCCCGCGCCGGCGCGCGATGATGTTCAAGGAAAGGCCGCCTGATGAGCGACACCCGCCCCAAATTGCTGATCGTCGAGGATGATCCCGGCCTGCAGCGGCAATTGCGCTGGGCCTATGAGGATTATCAGCTGTTCATCGCCGGCGACCGGCTGGAAGCGATCGAGATGCTGCGGATGGAGGCGCCCGATGTGGTGACGCTCGACCTGGGCCTGCCGCCGGACCCGGACGGCACCAGCGAGGGCTTTGCCACGCTGGAGGAGATATTGCGCATCAAGCCCGATACCAAGGTGATCGTGGCGTCGGGCCATGGCGCACGGGAAAGCGCGCTCAATGCCATTTCCGGCGGTGCCTATGATTTCTACCAGAAGCCGGTCGATATCGACGAACTGGGCCTGATCGTGCGCCGCGCCTTCCACGTCCACGCGCTGGAGCAGGAAAATGCCCGCCTCGCCGAAGCCGCGCCGGAGGGGTGCAGGGTGCTCGGCCGGATGATTACCGGCGCGCCGGAGATGATGCGGGTCGCCCGCACGATCGAGCGGGTCGCCAGCGCCGATGTCTCGGTCATGCTGCTGGGCGCCAGCGGCACCGGCAAGGAATTGCTGGCGCAGGGTCTGCATGATGCCAGCCCGCGTCGCGGCGGTGCCTTCGTCGCGATCAATTGCGCGGCCATCCCCGAAACCCTGCTGGAATCAGAACTGTTCGGGCATGAAAAGGGCGCCTTCACCGGCGCGGTCAAGACCACCCCCGGCAAGATCGAGCAGGCGCAGGGCGGCACCCTGTTCCTGGACGAGGTTGGCGACATTCCGCTGCCCTTGCAGGTGAAACTGCTGCGCTTCCTGCAGGAAAGGGTGATTGAACGGATCGGCGGGCGCCAGCCGATCGCGGTGGACACGCGCATCGTGTGCGCCACCCATCAGGATCTCGACGCGATGATCGCCGCCGCCAGCTTCCGTGAGGATCTCTATTATCGCCTGGCCGAGATCGTCATCCGCATCCCCGCGCTGCGCGACCGGCCGGGCGATCCGGCGCTGCTCGCGCGCCATTTCCTCACCCGCTTCGCGCAGGACATGAACCCGCAGGTCAAGGGCTTCGCCCCCGATGCGCTCGCCGCACTCGATGCCTGGGGCTGGCCGGGCAATGTGCGCGAACTGGAAAATCGCGTGAAGCGCGCGGTCATCATGGCGGATGGCAAGCATGTGACGGCGGCCGATCTCGACCTTGACGGTGATCGGGCCGAAGGCAGCGAGGTCGTCAATCTCAAGGCCGCCCGCGAAATGGCCGATCGACGCGCCATTCGCCGGGCGATCGCCCGTACCGACGGCAATATTTCCAGCGCCGCCAAGATATTGGGGATCAGCCGGCCGACCCTCTATGACCTGCTCAAACAATATAAGATGCAGGGCTGATCGATGCGGCGCTCACGCCTGATCCTGCTGGCGGGCCTCGCCCTGCTGCTGCTGGCGCTGGCCGGCCTGTGGCAGTGGCGCGTGCATGAGGCGGACGGCAGTGCGGCGCTCGCGCGCGGACTTGCCGCGCTGGATGCCGGCGATGCGCGCACGGCCCGGATCGAGCTGATGAACGCCATTCGCGGCAATCCGGCATCGCTTCCGGCGCGGCTGGGCCATGCCCGCGCGCTGGTGCAATTGGGCGATGGCGCCGGGGCGCAGGCCGATCTGCTGCGCGCGCGCAAGCTGGGCGCCAGCGTCGCGGACATAAATGGGCTGCTGGCGCAGGCGCTGCTGTTGCAGGGCGATGCCGATGGCGCCCTGCGCGCGGTGCAGGCTAGCGAAGGCAAGTCGGCCGAGGCCGCCCGTGTCGCCGCCCGCGCATGGCAGGCCAAGGGCGACAATGACGCCGCGCAGCGCGCCTTTGACGATGCGCTGCGTCTCGCCCCGCGCGAAGCACGGACCTGGATCGATCTCGGCCGGTTCCGCCTGACATTGGGCGACCAGGCCGGGGCGATCGCGGCCGCGGACAAGGCATTGGCGCTGGCACCGGGCGATCCGGATGCGTTGACCCTGCGCGGCATGCTGATCCGCGATCAATATGGGCTGGTGGCGGCGCTGCCCTGGTTCGAACGGGCGCTCGACGATCATCCCAATGCGCTTGCCCCGCTCACCGAATATGCCGCGACGCTGGCCGATGCCGGCCGCGCGAGCCGCGCGCTCAGCGTCAGCCGGCGCATCCTGGCGCTTGATCCCGGCAATCCGCGTGCCTGGTTCCTGCAGGCGGTGATCGCTGCCCGCGCCAGCCAGATCGATCTTGCCCGCACCCTGCTGGCGCGCACCGATGGCCGGCTGGATGGCGAACCGGCGACCCGGTTGCTGCGCGGCGTGCTGCACCTGTCGGATGGCAATGCCGTGCTGGCAACCGATGCGCTGGCGCCGTTGGTGGCGATGCAGCCCGACAATCGCGTGGCGCGCACGCTGCTGGCCCGCGCATCCTATCTGACCGGAGACTATGCCGGCACGGCGGCGACGCTCGCGCCCCTTGTCGATCGCCATGATGCCGATCCCTATGTGCTGACGCTGGCTGCCCGCGCGCAGGAGCAACTGGGAGATCGCGCGCAGGCCGATGCGTTGCTGGCCCGCGCCTCCTGGCCGGTGCGTCCCTCGTCGGACCTGCTGGGCGGTACGAACGCCGTCATGACGCCGCCGGCCGATGTCGCCACCGCGGCCGACAATATCCCCTATATCCGCGCGTTGCTGATGCAGGGGCGCACGGGCGAGGCGGTTGACCGCGCCGGGCTGCTGGCGCGCGCCAATCCCGGCGCGCCGGCCGCCCATGTCGTGCTGGGCGATGCGCTGGTCGCTGCCGGTCGGCCCGCCGATGCCGCCCGCAGTTTCGAGGCGGCGGCCAATATCCGGTTCGATCGCAATGCTGCGCTGCGGCTGGTCGCGGCCTGGAGCGCGGCGGGCGATCCTGCCCGCGCGCTGCAACTTATCCGCCTGTTCCTGGCGCAGAACCCGATGGATGTGGAGATGCAGCGGCTGGCGGCCGGGGCGGCGATGCAGGCGCATGACTGGCGCGGCGCGCTGCGTCTGTTGCAGGCGGTGGAAGCGCAGACGGGCGGCCATGATGCGCTGCTGATGGCCGACCTGGCCCGCGCGAGCCTGGAAACGGGATCGCCCGGCAAGGCGCGCCTCTATGCCGCCCAGGCCTATCGCCTGATGCCGGCCAATCCGGTCACCGCCGATATCTATGGTCTGGTGCTGCTGCGCACCGATGCCAAGGGTCCGGCGGCGATCGACCTGCTCGAAAAGGCGGTCGCCCTCGCGCCGCATAACCCGCCTTTCCAGTTCCATCTGGGGCAGGCCTATGCCGCCGCCGGGCGCAAGGCGGAGGCGAAGCGCGCTTTGTCGCGCGCGGCCGCCGCCCATTTCCCCGATCGCCAGCAGGCGGTGAAGGCGCTCGCTTCCTTGTAAAAAAAAAAAAGCGCCCCGTGGGGCGCTCTTCTTCAGACCTTCTGGCTGTCCAGTTCTTCGAGCCGGATGCCCAGCCGCCGGATTTGCGCTGCGACCGGCGGCCAGACGCTTTCCAGGAAGCGGCTGCGTTCCGCCTCGCGCAGCTTGCGGGTCGCGCCATCGGCGACGAACATGCCCACGCCGCGCTTCACGACGACCAGACCGTCATCCTGAAAGCTCTGATAGGCCTTGGCGACGGTCAGCGGATTGGCGCCCTGCTGCGCGGCAAAGGCGCGGACCGAAGGGAGGAGGTCGCCATCGCGATAGTCCCCATCCAGGATGGAGGCGGCAATGATCTCGCGGAGGCGGAGATAGACGGGTTTGGATTCGTCGCTCATAAGTGCATCAGTGCCATAATACAGCCGTGCAGGTCAATGGATCTTGTTACGTGAAAGCCCGTATTTTCGGCAATTATCTGTCCCATGTCGATACGATATCGTTATAATCTGGCCGGGGTCGCTCTTCCAGCGCGCGTGAGGGCGTGCCGATGAAGACGAATCCGGCCAGCCGCTCGTCCGCGCTGCCAAAGGCGTCGCGCACATCGTCATTGAAGCTCGGCCATCCGGTCAGCCAGCCGCCGGCAAAGCCCAGCGCATGGGTGGCGTGCAGCAGGTTCATGATCGCGGCGCCGGCCGACAATTCCTGTTCCCAGACCGGAATCTTGCTGCCCGCCACCGGCTTGGACAGCGCTACGACTAATGTCGGCGCCTGATGCGCGAACTGGTGCATCGCCTCGATCTCCAGCCGTCCGGCCTCCGGCTTCTCGGCGCGATAGGCGGCCTCCAGCAGCGCGGCCAGCTTTTCCCTTTTGTCCTGCGGCACGATCACGAAGCGCCAGGGCGCCAGCTTGCCATGATCGGGCGTGCGCAGCGCGACTTCGAGGATCTGGCGCAGCTGCGCATCGTCCGGGCCGGGCGCGATCAGGTCACGCGGCTTGCCGGAACGGCGGGTCTGCAGCAGGGTGAGGGGGCTGGAAAGGTCGTTGAACATCGGTTGCCAAATGGGACGCTTTGCCGCCGGGCGCAAGGGCGAAGGGCGCACTTCCTATCGCTTCAACCCTGCTTTGACTCTGCCCACCTTTCCCCTCTAGGGTCCGCGCCATAACGCCGCCGCTCTTGCCGGCCGGCACAAAAAGACAATTTCAAGGGGGTCCGATGGCGACCGCAATCACCGTACCGGCGGAGGCAGGCAAGACCTGGCTCGGCCATCCGCGCGGCCTGTTCCTGCTGTTCTTCGCGGAAATGTGGGAACGTTTTTCCTATTATGGCATGCGTGCCATCCTGATTTTCTACCTCACCAAACATTTCCTGTTCGGCGAGGACAAGGCCTATATCCTCTACGGCGCCTATACCTCGCTGGTCTATATCACCCCGGTGATAGGCGGCTATCTGGCCGACCGGTTCCTGGGCCCGCGCAAGGCGGTGCTGGTGGGCGGCGTATTCATCGCCATCGGCCATTTCCTGATCGCCATCACCGAAGGGCCGGGGGGACAGGATGCCTTCTATCTCAACGGCTTCTATCTGGCGCTGGCCAGCATCATCGTCGGTACCGGTTTCCTGAAGGCCAATATCTCGGTGCTGGTGGGCGAACTTTATCCCCGTGACGATCATCGCCGCGACCCGGCCTTCTCCATCTTCTACATGGGCATCAACCTGGGCGGCGCCAGCGGACCGATTGTCTGCGGCCTGCTGGGCGAGCTGTGGGGCTGGAGCTGGGGCTTCGGCGCCGCCGGCGTCGGCATGCTGCTCGGCCTCGTCATGTTCGTCTGGCTGCGGCCCTGGCTGCTGGGCAAGGGCGAGCCGCCTGCGCCGGAAAAGCTGCGCGCGCCGGCGATCGGCACGATCTCGCAGGAATGGACCATCTATGCCAGCGCCGCGCTGGGCGTGGCGGCGATCTGGATGGTCATCCGCTATGCCGAACTGCTGGGCTATACGCTGCTGATCTTCTCGGCCCTGACGGTCGCCTACATCCTTTGGCGCTCGGTCACGGTGCTGACCAGGGTGGAGCGCGACCGGATGTTCGCCGCGCTCTTCCTGATCGCGCTCAATCCGCTCTTCTGGGGCCTGTTCGAACAGACCGGTTCCTCGCTCAACATCTTCACCGACCGCAATGTCGAT
This sequence comes from Sphingobium sp. L-44, assembly GCF_056859495.1. Lineage (NCBI taxonomy): Bacteria > Pseudomonadati > Pseudomonadota > Alphaproteobacteria > Sphingomonadales > Sphingobiaceae > Sphingobium > Sphingobium sp. L-44. The sequence goes on from NZ_JBSXOQ010000093.1 coordinate 167,236, forward strand.
CGCGTCATCCTGGGCTGGGACGTGCCGGCCTCTTTGTTCCAGTCGGTCAACTCCATCTACATCATCCTGCTCGCGCCGCTGTTCGCGGTGCTGTGGACCTTCCTCGACAAGCGCCGGCTGGAGCCATCCTCGCCCGCCAAGTTCGGCATCGGCCTCATCCTGTGCGGTGCCGGCTTCCTGGTGCTGGTCGCGGGCGCGGCGATGGCCGGCCAGTCGCTGACGCCGGTGATCTTCGTCTTCCTCATCTATCTGCTCCACACCATGGCGGAACTCTGCTTCTCGCCGGTCGGCCTGTCGGCGATGACGCGCCTGTCGGTGTCGAACATGGTCGGGCTGGTGATGGGCACCTGGTTCCTGGCGATGGCCGCGGGCAATTTCATCGCCGGCCTGATCGCGCGCGCCACCGGCAGCGGCGAGGCGGGCGACGTGACCCAGGTGCTGGACGTCTACAGCCGCATCGGCTGGTTTTCCGTGGTGGTCGGCGGCCTGGTGCTGCTGGTCTCGCCCTATGTGAAACGCATGATGCATCTCGATCTCATTGCCGCTGAAAAGGGGAAACAGGCATGAACGCACGCAGCAAGCTGCTGCTGGGGCTGGCGCTGGTCGCGACCGGCATGACCGCGCCGGCGGTCGCCAGGAAGGAAAAGGATCAGCCCGCACCGGCGTCGCAGGGCAGTTCGGCCGAGCCGGACAATCCTTACCCTTCCACCTACAAGCCCTATCCGGGCGTCGCCACGGCGATCCGCGGCGCGACCATCTTCGATGGTGAGGGCGGGCGGATCGACAAGGGCGTCGTCTTCCTGTCGGGTGGCAAGATCACCTCGATCGGCGGCCCTGACACGCCGATCCCGGCCGACATCGCGGTGTTCGACGGCACCGGCAAATATGTGACGCCCGGCGTCATCGACATTCACAGCCATCTCGGCGTCTATCCCTCGCCTGCCGTGGACGCGCATTCGGACGGCAATGAAATGACCTCGCCGGTCACGCCCCATGTCTGGGCCGAACATTCGGTCTGGCCGCAGGATCCCGGTTTCGGTCGCGCGCTCGCCAATGGCGGCGTCACCACGCTTCAGATCCTGCCGGGGTCGGGCAATCTGTTCGGCGGCCGCAGCGTGATCCTGAAGAATGTCCAGGCCCGCACCATGCAGGGGATGAAGTTCCCCGGCGCACCCTATGGCCTGAAGATGGCCTGTGGCGAAAATCCCAAGCGCGTCTACGGCGCCAAGGGCCGCGAACCCAGCACCCGCATGGGCAATATGGCGGTCGATCGCCAGACCTGGATCAAGGCGCGCGAATATCAGAAGAAGCGCGCCGCCGGTAAGGACCAGACCCGTGACCTGGGCATGGAGACGCTGGCCGACGCGCTGGAAGGCAAGATCCTGGTCCAGAACCATTGCTACCGCGCCGACGAGATGGCCAATGTGATCGATATGTCGAAGGAGTTCGGCTACAAGGTCACCGCCTTCCACCACGCGGTCGAGGCGTACAAGATCGCCGACCTGCTGCGCGAGAACGGCATCTGCGCCGCCATGTGGGGCGACTGGTATGGCTTCAAGATGGAAGCCTATGACGGGATCAAGGAAAATGTCCCGCTCGTCCACCAGGCCGGCGCCTGCGCCATCGTCCATTCCGATGACGAAAATGGCATCCAGCGCCTGAACCAGGAAGCGGCCAAGGCATTGGGCGCGGGCCGTCGCATGGGCATCAATATCCCTGACGAGATCGCCTGGACCTGGCTCGCCATCAACCCGGCCAAGGCGATGGGCATCGCCGACCAGACCGGCAGCCTGAAGGTCGGCAAGATGGCCGACGTCGTGCTGTGGAACGGCAATCCGTTCAGCACCTATACCCGGCCGGAAAAGGTCTGGGTCGACGGCGCCCTGCTCTATGACGCCAATGATCCCAAGCGGCGCCCGGTAACCGACTTCGAACTCGGCCAGATCGGCGCGGGAGACGTGAAATGACGATGAAGACCGCAATCCGCGCCGCCGCCGCGCTGCTCGCCATTGCCGCCTCGCCCATGGCCCTGGCCCAGACCATCGCGATTACCGGCGCCACCCTGGCGATCGGGGACGGGTCGGAACCGATCCAGAATGGCACCGTGGTCATTTCCGCGGGCAAGGTGGTGGCCGCCGGGGCCGGCGTCGCCGTGCCGGCCGGCGCCAAGACCATCGACGCCAGCGGCAAATGGGTGACGCCCGGCATCGTCTCGGGCTTCTCGCGCGTCGGCCTGGCCGAAGTGCCCGGCGTCAAGGAAACCAACGACATCAACGCCCGCACGCCCTTCTCGGCCGCGATCGATGTTGCGCCGGCGATCAACCCGCTCGCCAATCCGATCGCGATCAGCCGCACCGCCGGCGTGACCCGCGCGGTGGTCGTGCCCGCGACCGGCAACGGCATCTTTGCCGGGCAGGGCGCGGTGGTCGATCTGGGTGCCGATATGGACCCGATCACCAAGGCGCGCGCCTTCCAATATGTCGAGATGGGCGAAGAGGGGGCGGAGGATGCCGGCGGCAGCCGACCGGCGGGTTACCTCACCTTCAAGATGATGCTGCGCGAGGCGCAGGATTATGCCAGGGCCCCGGCCAGCTATGATGGCCGGTCGAAGGACGCGCTGCTCAACCGGGTCGATGCCGAGGCGCTGGTCCCGGTCGTCACCGGCGCCATGCCGCTGATGATCCATGTCGAAAGCGCGCGCGACATTCTCGGCGTGCTGGCGCTCCGGAAGGACTTCCCGGCGCTGAAACTGATCCTCGCCGGCGCGACCGAGGGCTGGATGGTCGCCAGCCAGATCGCCGCCGCCAAGGTGCCGGTGATCGCCGGCGGGCTCGACGACCTGCCCTCCAGCTTCGAGAAGCTGGCCGCGACCCAGAGCAATGTCGGCCGCATGGTCAAGGCCGGCGTGCCCGTCGCCATGGGCCTGATGGACCGGGACGAAGCGCTGCAACTGCGCCTCGCCACCCAGCAGGCGGGCAATATGGTCGCCCTCAACAAGGTGCCGGGCGCCACTGGCCTCAGCTGGGGCCAGGCGCTGCGCAGCATCACTTCCGCCCCGGCCGAGGCGATGGGGCTGGGCGACCGGATCGGCTCGCTCAAGGCCGGCAAGGCGGGCGATGTGGTGATCTGGGACGGCGACCCGCTGGAAATGGAATCGGCGCCGGTCGCGGTGTGGATCGACGGCATCCAGCAGCCGATCGACAATCGCCAGACCAAGCTGCGCGACCGCTACGCCACCCCGGCCGAGGGCAGCCTGCCCAAGGCCTATGAATGGTAAGATGGGGAAGGGGGCCACGGCTCCCTTTTTCATGCCGCGCACATCTGCCGGCAAAATGTGGGGGCCATGGCACCAAAGGCAACCCTGCCTCGTTTGGGCAGGACGCAACCGCGATAGGAGAGGCCCCATGCCCGATGAACTGAACGAAGCCCTCGAGCGGTTCCAGATATTTGCCGCCCGCTTCAAACTGGATGATCTGATCGATGTCGAAAGCGGCTTCACCGGCAACGACGCCGCTCTGCTGGCCGGCGAAGTCGAAATGGCCATCCAGACCAGAGGCATGCAAGACAGCCCCGAGCCGGATATAGACGGCAGCCTGTTCTAGGCAGCACGAAAGACTAGGATAGTCTGGCATCATTGCGAACGCAGCAAAGCAATGACGATGTCGGGCTTTGGCGGCTAATAACCAACAGCAGCAGATGATCTCGAAACGACCATAAGCTGCCATCGTCACCCCGGCCTTGAGCCGGGGTCCCGCTTCTTTATCCGTTGCATAGAAAGGCGGGATGCCGGGTCAATTCCAGCAGACGTATGTGGGTAGGGCGGCCTGCGACCATTTTGTGCTGTCCACACTCGGGAATTGTTCCTGATTGCGGACGTTCGATGTGAATGGCATTGATGAGCTATGAGCAAAAATGATCGTCTCTGGGATCGATATTGGGGTATCCGCGACAATCACAAAACTGGCTATGCTATGCCTATAATCTGGCACCTTTCCGTTCAGCGCGATCCATTAGCGATGACGGAACTTGGCAGCACATTCGACAAGCCCGGTAGCCTTGCCAATCCATTTGGCCAAGCTGGTCTTGCCTATCGAGCATTTCGCCGTAGCCACCTAACCGCCGCGCAGCATCTTGCTATGAACGCATTCAATGGACGTGATCTTCACGGATATCGGTATTGGCTGGCGCGTGCTGCTAAGCTTGGAGACGGTCACGTCCGTCAATGTGGTGTAATTTCGGTGCTGGCCATCGGGCTGCATTTTCAGGCGGCCTTGGGTGTAATCTGTAGCGGCTGAACCTCCTCGGTTATGGGTGTGGCAAGGGCGGCCATGCCCTCGATCTGCATGT
>NZ_JBSXOQ010000094.1:0-19112 GCF_056859495.1 Sphingobium sp. L-44
GGGCAAGTGGACCTACCTGTACCGGGCAGTCGACAAGCGGGGCGACACGATCGATTTCTACCTGTCGCCGACCCGCAGCGCCAAGGCAGCGAAGCGGTTCCTGGGCAAGGCCCTGCGAGGCCTGAAGCACTGGGAAAAGCCGGCCACGCTCAATACTGACAAAGCGCCGAGCTATGGTGCAGCGATCACCGAATTGAAGCGCGAAGGAAAGCTGGACCAGGAGACGGCCCACCGGCAGGTGAAGTATCTCAATAACGTGATCGAGGCCGATCACGGAAAGCTCAAGATGCTGATCAAGCCGGTGCGCGGTTTCAAATCGATCCCCACGGCCTATGCCACGATCAAGGGATTCGAAGTCATGCGAGCCCTGCGCAAAGGACAGGCTCGTCCCTGGTGCCTGCAGCCCGGCATCAGGGGAGAGGTGCGCCTTGTGGAGAGAGCTTTCGGCATTGGGCCCTCGGCACTGACGGAGGCCATGGACATGCTCAACCACCATTTCGCAGCAGCCGCCTGATCGGCGCAGAGCGACAGCCTACCTGTGACTGCCGCCAATCTTTGCAACAGAGCCTTCCAGATTGCGGAAGCTCCGCCCCAGGAAGAAGTCCTTGCGGATGTAGCTGAACGGCCGCTCGACCTTTCCCTTGGTCTTGGCCCGATAGGGGCGGCAGGCGCGTGGAACGAAGCGATAATGCCCCGCCAGAGCCAGCAATGATCGATTGTAGATGATATGACCCTGATCGTCTTCCCCGGTCACGGCGGTTTTCATGCGATCGTAGAGGATCTCGATCGGGACGCCGCCGATCGTTTCAAAAGCCTGCATATGACAGCGCAACAGAGTTATCTGGAAGATCTCAACGTCCAGCTGGTCGACTGGCTCGATACCGTCGCCAACATCCGTGTCCACGGCACCACGCAGCGGATCATCGCCGATGCCTTTGCCGCCGAGCAGCCTGAGTTGCAGCTGCTCCCGGCGGGGCGCTTCGACGCGGTTCTGAAGCTGGAGCGCCGGGTCAGCCACGACGGCATGGTCTCTGTCGGCGGCAACTATTATAGCGTCCCCGACCGCTCCCGGCGCGTCGTCGAAATCCAGCAACTGCCTGACAAGATCCGGATCATCGACCTGGGCAATGTCATTGCCGAGCATCCTGTCCTGGAGGGGCGCCGGCAGTACAGGATCGATCCTGCGCATCGGACAAATGGCAGCGGCGCTAAGCGTCATCACCACCCAAAGGATGCAATCACCATTGGCCGTATCGGCGAGCATGTCGCTGTGCGCTCTCTGGCGATCTATCAGGCGATCGGCAGCCAACTGGCGCGGGGAGAACGGCCATGAACCATGGCGGTGCCGCGTCCCGCGTCGATAATATCCGCCGCAGTCTGGTCCATCTCAAAATGCCGCGCGCCTTGGAAATGCTCGACGCCACCCTGCGCGGAATCGAGCAGGGCAAGATCGATGGCGTTGAGGCGATCGACATATTGCTGAACGAAGAACTGTCGCTGCGGGAGAACCGCAGGATCAAGGCGGCCCTGCGCATGGCCAGGCTGCCGATCATCAAGACGCTGGACGGATATGACTTCTCCTTCCAGCCATCGCTCGACCGCAACCGGATCCTGGCGCTAGCCGGCCTCGACTTCATCAACCGGGCCGAGGTCGTGCATCTGCTGGGGCCGCCTGGCACCGGGAAAAGCCACATCGCGACCGCCCTCGCAGTCGAAGCCGTGAAGGCAGGCAAGAGCGTCTACTTCATCCCGCTCGCCGATCTGATCGCGGCGCTGGCCAAGGCTGAACGCGAGGGCACGTTGCGCGAAAGGATCCGCTTCTTGTGCCGCTCCTCCCTGCTCGTCGTCGACGAGATCGGATATCTCCCTGTCACGCCAGGCGGCGGCAACTTGTTCTTCCAGCTCGTCAACGCCCGATACGAAAAGGGCGCCATGATCCTCACATCCAACCGCGGCTTTGCCGAATGGGGCGAGGTCTTTGGCGATCCTGTGGTGGCCACCGCCTTGTTAGACCGCCTCCTTCACCATGCTGTAGTCGTCCAGATCGAGGGCTCGAGCTATCGCATGCGACAGCACGCCGACCTGCTGCCTGAGCACGCGCGCACAACTCCATCCATCAACCCGCCGCCCTTACCGAAACGGCGCGGCCGACCGCCAGCAAAGGAAAAGCTCGATCTTCATCACGGCTGATCACCGGAAACCATCCCGCCAAACTAGGGAATTTTAGATGCCCACTTTTGCGGAATCTTCGGTGCCCGTTGACAGCATCAGAAGCTCGCGCTCACCACAGTCCAGCTAACGCGGCCTTTCTGGACCGTCTTGCGCCATTCTTCGCGGGCAGTGAGGTGACCGGCGGACCATTGCTCGTCGCCACATTCGTTGCGCTTCTCTGCGTCAACCTGCCCATAAGCGGTGCCTATGAGCGGTTCTGGGACACGCCGCTGGTCTTGTCCTTCGGCGAGGCGAAGGTCAGCCACAGCTTGGCAGAATGGATCGACCATGCGCTCTTGCCGCTGTTCTTCATCGTGATCGGCGTGGACGTGAAGCGGGAACTGACCATCGGCGCTCTCACCAGATGGCGGACGGCCGCTTTCCCGATCGTCGGAGCGCTCGGCGGCCTTATCGTTCCGGTCCTGCTGTTCCTGGCAGTCGCCGACGGAACTGAGGCTGCGCGGGGGTGGGGTATCGTGATCACCATGGACACGGCCTTCGGCCTGTCAGTCATTGCATTATTCTCCGCCCGCCTGTCGGCAGGGGTTCGTGCCCTGTTCCTCGCTTTCGCTGCCATCGACGACATTGGTGGGCTCCTGGCTATTGCTTTTGGCTACTCCGACCACTTCGCATGGGAGGGAGCGGTCTTGGCGGGATTTGCGATCGCGCTCATCATCCTTCTGCGTCGGCTCCACTGGGTGGCTTCCGTCCCCTACGTGCTTCTGGCTGCGCTGGTCTGGATCGGCATCTTCCAGTCGGGCGTGCATGCGACCATCGCAGGCGTGCTCATCGGCTTTCTGGTTCCAGTCCGCCCGCGACTTGATAGGTCTGAATTTGCTGTTTCAGTACAGCACCGGGTAGACCAGTTCCAGGAAGCGCACGAGCGGGCGCGGGTGACTGAGGATGAACATGAGGCTGAGATCGCGCAGGGTCGGGCGGAGGATCGACTGGGATTTCTGCACGAAATGACGGGGGCAACAGACAAGTCGGGTGAGCGTCTCATCCTCACGCTGACGCCTTGGATCAGCTATGTCGTCCTACCCCTGTTCGCGCTTTCGAACATTCGCATAAGGCTATCCATGGATCTTCTCACCACGGCCGCGACTTCGACCCTGGCTCTGGCAATCGTGATTGGATTGACGGTCGGAAAGCCGCTCGGCTTCCTCACGTTCAGCTGGATCGCGGCGCGATGTGGACTGGCGCGGCTGCCCGAGGGCGTCGACTGGCGCATGATAGCGGCGATAGGCTGCCTCGCCGGCATCGGGTTCACTATATCCCTGTTCATCGCAGGGCTCGCCTTTCCCGGAGGCGAGCAGCTGGACAAGGCGTCCCTGGCAGTGCTGGTCTCCTCGATCCTGTCGGGTGCCATAGGCATGATGGCATTGGCAACGATCCCGCCCACCTCGAAGGCATGACGCGATGCGCGTTCTTGTTTCGCAGGTTGGACGCCCTCGCCAGATCGGATCCACCTCAGAACCCTCTAGCCGGCATCTTCCTCGATTGCGCGTCGCACCGCTGATGCCAGCTCCTCGACCGTGAATGGCTTGCCTATGAGATGCACACCCGGGTCGAGGACACCGTTATGCACAACAGCGTTTCGGGTATAGCCGGTCGTGAACAGAATCTTGAGGCCAGGACGCCGCTTGCGTGCCGCGTCCGCAAGCTTGCGGCCATTGACCTCAGGCATGACGACATCAGTGAACATCAGCGTGATCTCCGGGTGCGCGTCGATCAGCGTGAGAGCCGCCGCCGCCCCGTCGGCCTCCAATACGCGATATCCCAGCTCGCTGAGTGCATCGAACGAGAATTGCCGCACACCCGGCTCATCCTCGACCAGGAGGATCAATTCCTGGCTCTCCCCTCGCGGCAATGTTTCGTCCATCGCGACGCCTGCCACTTCCTCGACCGCGCCCAGGAGGCGGGGAAGATACACCTTGACCGTCGTTCCCTCACCAACCTCCGAATAGATTCTCACGTGCCCGCCCGACTGTTTGACGAACCCATAGACCTGGCTGAGGCCAAGGCCGGTGCCTCGCCCGACCTCCTTCGTGGTGAAGAATGGATCGAACGCCCGGGCAACGACCTCCTGAGGCATTCCACTGCCAGTGTCGCTCACCGCGATCATTACATACTCCCCGGCCGGAACACCAATAAGCTCCTCGGCATAGCGCGAATCGAGGTAACAATTGGCGGTTTCGATAATCAGCTTGCCTCCCCCGGCCATGGCATCGCGGGCGTTGACGGCGAGATTGAGAATCACGTTTTCGAGCTGATTAGGATCGGCAAAGGCCCGCCACAGGCCGCCCGCAAGCACCGTTTCAGGCTGAATGTCGGGTAGCGTGTGGCGCAGCATATCGGACATGCCGTCAACCAGCTTGTTTGCGTCGATCGACTCGGGCTTGAGGGGCTGCTGCCGCGAGAATGCGAGCAGGCGCTGGGTGAGCTGAGCCGCCCGGCGCGCGCCATCCATCGCCGAATCGACATAGCGCCGCGCCCTGGGGTCATCATCGCCCAGCCGTCGAGTCAAAAGATCGAGCGAGCCAACAACCACGGCAAGCATATTGTTGAAGTCATGTGCGATACCGCCCGTGAGCTGGCCGACGGACTCCATCTTCTGGCTCTGGCGCAGCGCATCTTCAGCTTTCGTGCGCTCGGCCACTTCCTGCGCGACCCGCAACTCGAGCCGTTCATTGAGTTCGTGCAATAATGCTTCATCAGCCTTGCGGGCAGTCACGTCGATCGCGACGCCGACAACACGGACACAGCGGACATCATCGAAAACGCCCCGCCCTTTAGCTGCGACCCAACGAACGATGCCGTCTTCCTTGCCGACTGTGCGATATTCAACATCATAAAGCGCGCGCTGACCGGGATCGGCGGCCGCCGCGAAGGCCGCGGTCGTCGCATCGAGGTCATCGGGGTGAAGGCCCGCATAGAAGTCCCGCATCGAGACCGGCACGTCCGGCGAAATGCCGAACATGGCTTTGGTCCGCGCCGGCCAGATCAGCACATCCTCGACAAGATCGACGTCCCACAGACCGATATCAGCTGCCTCCGTCGCAAGGCGAAGCCGTTCTTCGCTTGCCGCAAGCGCGGCCTCGGCGGCTTTACGCTCCGTCAGATCAAGCATCGCACCGATCATGCGCATCGGCGCACCATCGTCGCTGCGCAGCACAGTCCCGCGATCGAGCACGAACGCATGGCTCCCGTCAGCCCGACGGAAACGATATTCGTCGGTCCAGTTTGAACCGCCATGATCAATTACGGCATGAATGCTCTCATCTATCCGCGCGCGATCGTCAGGATGAATATGGTCGAGCCACCACTGCGCGCTTGTCTGCTCCTGCACATGACCAAAGCGTGTTCCCAACGCTTCGTTCCAGATGACGTGACCGTCGGCAAACCGCCAATCCCAGATGACGTCGCTTGTCGCACCGATGGCAAGCCGGTAGCGCTCCTCGATCTCCCGATGACTGGCCTCGATCGCCTTGCGCTCGGTGATATCGAGCGACGTGCCGACAAGGCCAACGACCTCGCCGCCCAAATCCCTGAGAGGTGACTTGGTAGACAACCAGATCGCGCGTCGACCATCGGGGAAGTCCACATTTTCTTCGACTTGCTCCGAGCGACCGCTGACCATGATCCGCTGGTCGGTCTCCATGATCGCGGCAGCCTGCTGCTTGTCCTCAAGTAGCTCGAGATCAGTGCGCCCAATATAATCCTGCGGAACTTTGCCGACCAGCTCGCTTGTGCCGTGATTGCCGATCATTAGCCTGCCGTCGCGGTCCTTCGCATAGACGACGCCTGGCATTGCATCGGCGAAGTTCGTTAGCAGCGCCCGAGCGCTGTCGCGCTCTGCCTCCAGCCGACGCCGGTCGCCCACATCGATAAGAACACCCAGAAAGCTTATCGGCGCGCCGCTTTCATCATGAACGACATGCCCTTTCGCCTCGATCCAGAGATACTCACCATCGGCGCGCAATACGCGATATTGATGTGCATAGCGGCCACCTTTGTCGAGCGCGTCTTCGATGGCACGCTGCAGACCGGAGCGATCATCGGGATGGACCGTGGTAACAATCTTCTCGAGTGTGACACCATCGCGTCCCGTCGCAGGATCGAGGCCGAAAGCCTCTGCAAACGCCTCATCAACTGTAAAGCGGTCTGCGGGCACATCACAGAACCAGGTGCCGACGATTGCGCCTGCTGCAAGAGCAAGCTTCAGCCGGTCTCCATCAAGACGCGCGCGTGCGACCATGGCCTGCAATTCGTCGAGCGTAGGTGCGTCACTTTCGATCGGATCCAATGCCTTATGCTCCTGATGCCCTTCACCCTATATATTCTGGCGATGCGCCCTTCCAGACCTGTCAGCAGTGACAACGCCATGCCCACCCATTTTAAGAGCGGCAGGTTTCTCCACATTGGTGAGGTCGATGAGAGATAGAGCCCGCTTCTGCCTTTGAATGTCCATGCGACCGCGGCGATCAACATCATGCGGTCGCTCGACCAATTGACATGGACTTGGCTGAAGCACCTGCCATGATGGATCAGCTTCTCGCCCATTTTTCCAGCCGGGCCTGATATTCCCTGCGCGCCCGATCGCGATCTGCCTCCAGCTTGGTCACGCGCTTGTCGCCCTCTGCCTGCAGAGTCCGGCGCTCGGCGTCGAGAGCGCGCATCCGGGCGTCTATGTCCGCCAATCCCGCCTTGAGGTTGGCGGACGCCTGGTCGACCGCCTTCCCGGCCGCATCGAGTTTCGCGCGGCTGGGCCGCGGGTTCGTCTTCTTGGGTTTTCGGGCGACAGGCGCAACGGTGGCTTCCGCCTGATCTTCCTTTGCTGCTCTTCTGGTGTTCCTGCGACCGCGATCTGGTGGAGATCGCGTTTCAGCAGCCTCGAAATGGTCACCCGCACTGCCGCGGCTCACCTTGATGACGACGCCGGGTTTGGCGAGCGGCTTCTCCATCAGCTTGGGATCGGTGACCTTTTCGGCGATCCCGCGCGCAAACAGATCTGCCTCCGATCCCCACGCCTTCAGCGCGGCTTTCTGGCTGGGCGCCGCTACATAGGCATCATGGAAGCCGGCGGGGGTACGGAAGACTTTCAGATTCGCCATTATGGGAAAACCACGGTCCGGACGCCTCCGTTCCTGCCCCTGTCCTTCCCTGCCGCTCGTCAGCGAAATCTGTCCGTGGCGCCCATCAACTTTCGGTCGTCTCGCGAGGAACTCGCATTCGCCTGCCCGGCTTGAATGACCAGCTGTCCGGTGGGGGCCGCCACTCCATGGAAGAACGAAGGCCTGACGCTCCAAGGCAAGGCACATCGCCATTCTCACCGCGCCTCTGTCGCGTGCGTCATCAGCAATTCTCGGATACACATGAGAAATCATGTTGGAGATTGATCCTGTTAAGCGCGATTTTTGCCGCGGGCGCTGAAACTACAAACGTCTCGGGAGGCTTTAAGAGCAAAGACAATGTTGAGGAGCAGATATGGCCGATGTGCAAGAAGCCGCCCTTTACCCCGCTTCCCGATCTCATGCACGAACAAGTGATCTGAAGGCCCGGCTTGTCGCCGCCGCTGAATTCTTCAAAAGCCCGACCATGGTCGGCTCATCATTTCCCGCTTCGCATTGGCTGATAAACCGGATGCTGCACGGCATCGGCTGGTCTCGTGTGACGACGATGCTGGAATATGGACCGGGGACTGGCGCGTTCACCGCTGCCATTCTCACTCGCCTCCCGTCCCATGCCAGGCTGATCGCCATCGACACCAGCGCGTCTTTCACCGACCATCTGATCTCGGCAATCCCGGACCAACGATTGCACGTCGTGACCGGATCGGCGGCAGATGTGCAGCATATCATGGCCAGTCACGGCCTTTCTAAGGCCGATTGCATCATTTCCGGGCTGCCCTTTTCGACACTCGAGCCAGACGCCGCGACGCAGATCATTGATCGCAGCGCTCAACTCCTGTGCCCACATGGACTCTTCATGGCTTATCAGATGCGGACCGCCGTGCGCCCGCTGCTCGAAGACCGATATGGGTCGGTGCGGGCCGCATATGAATGGCGCAATATACCACCCTGCCACCTGTTCTGGGCATCGGAGCCCAATCAGGCCATGGCGCAGTGAGCGGCCGGCGCGGCTTTCCGCTGCCCGGCTCGCCTCAGAGCCGCTGATTATAGGATGGACCGGTATGCTCGGTAGCGACATTATTGCCGACCGCCTGATCCTGCTCCAGCTCGTCGCCATGCCACAGGTTTCTGCCGACAAATATGACGATGAAAATGGCGATGATGATGCCGACGATAAAGGCGCCGGCTTTTCCCAGCCGGCGCGCGGACGGCTTTTCGTCAGGGGCCATCAACGGGTGCCCTCAAGCAGGATTTCGCCTTCCTCCTCGCCATCCCAATAATGGGCGCGCTTGCCGATCACTTGGATCAGAACAAGTCCGGGGGTCTGGGTGCCCTGCGGCCACCAGCGTTCCAGCCCCTTTGTCCAATGTGCGTCGAATTGAGCCTGATCCCTGATCAAGACGCCCCGCCCCTCGACCGCAACGAAGAAAGGCGGATGGCCGAGCAAGCCAGACTTGCCCTGATAGCTCAGATTGACTGACGGATTGGTCTCGATTTCCGAGACCATCAGCGCAGTTTCGTCAGTGAAGAACCACGCAGTGCCATCATAATCGACTTCGCGGTTGTTGCTCATCGGACGCGATCCGATCGCGCCGTCTGCGGCGTGGGTGGCAAGCATCGCGAAATCGATTTCCTTCATCTTTCGCGACAGATCTTCAAGCGACAATGACATGGCTCTCTCCTTTGCATCCTCAACGCTTGGCAAGGCATATCGGGCCAAGCTGTCTGAAGATGTTATCGGTCCGCCAGCTTGTAGGCCTGGGCAGGAAGCTCTCCGGCGTCCTGATGACTGCTTGTCGACGGCCGGCGGCCGCCACGGACCATTTCCTCGATCCAGGTCAGCAGCAACTGGTTGTAGGCGCGCCGACACCCTTCGTCCCGCAACGAGTGATCAGCGCCTTTGAGGATGCGGTAGCTCAAGGAATTACTGTTGTGGAACGCGGACATGTAGGAGCTGATTGTCGCGTGCGGCACATAGTCGTCTTGCTCTGACTCGACGATCAGCACGTCGCCCGCAAATTGCTCGCAAGCCGCCAGAGCCTTGTCCTCGCGACCCGTGCGGAAGCGAGCCCGATAGGCATTGATAAGATCGCGGTCTAGCATCGCCTTGGGGACATCCCAATGTTCGTCAGGATAGAGAGCAGGGACGCGCAAGGCGAGCCAGTTGACCGGGCGGACGGCAGTGAGGAGCGCGGCGAGATAGCCGCCATAGCTTGTTCCGACGACCGCAATGGCAGATGGATCGACCTGGTCCTGACCGACGAGATAATCATAGGCAGCCACGACGTCGGCAAGACCATGAGAGCGCGTCACCCGGTTGCGCTCTTCGGCGTGCCGGGCATGGCCCCGCAGATCAAAGGTGAAGCAGATACAGCCCAACTGCGCGATCTCTTCGGCCCTAACCATGTCCTGATCGCGCGAACCGCCCCATCCGTGGATGAAGAGAATGCCAGGAACGAGCTTGTCCGGTGACAGGATGGTCGCGTCCAGACTTTCCCCCTCGACGTCAAAACATATCTGGCTGCCCGTCATTCCAGCTCCATTGCATATTTTGTGATCGGTCCCGCGACCGCATCGATACCGCTATAATAGAGGATGCTACCCTCCGGCGCGGCGTCAAGATGACCATAAATTTCCATCGTGGCGCATGTCACCGCTGACAACTCGCGATCGCGTGCAAAGGCTTCGAAGGCCGCTATCTCGGCGCCGCTTGCACCGCCCGCCCGCCAACTTTGCTCAAGAACACCGATGCGCGTTTCCCCGGAAGAATTCATGCCTGCGGCGACGTCATAATTGCGACGAGAGGCCATCAAATCCGGGTAGAATTTCGAGACGGTCGCATCATATGCGATCGCCTTTTCGATCCCCTGCTGCAGATCGTCGGCCAGGCTGAGGCCTGCCAGCTGTTCAAAGCCACCCCTCACCACATGCAGGGTCGAGCCTCCATAGACGGTGGCGCCTTCGTTGTTGGTGGCAAGGCGCTGGGTGCCCCAGTAGGAGATGATCTCTCCAAAAAGGCATGTCATGCCCACACTGTACGTGATGACATTGTCGAGATTCTCCTCGATCACGACGCCGTTACGCGCGATAGCCTCCGCATCGAGCTGCGCGATCGCTTCTTCCAGCTCCCCTGGCGAAGTGACGACGAATTGTCCGAGCCCCGCCGTCGCCTCAACCTCCTTCAGACGGATCGAACCATTGCGAAGCATGTCGAGACTCGCTTCGCGCACAGCATCAACACTGAACGCGGACCAGCCAGTAAGAACATAAGGCGCAAGAGCGGCGCCCAGTTCGGGCAGCCATCCCTCAGGAACTTCGTTACGGCCTGGAAAAACCGGATGCGTGATGACCTTGCTTCCGACGAAGCCATGCGGAACCACGCCGCCGTAAATCTGGCTTTCGTTGCGGATACCGAGTTGGCGCGCCATTTCCAGGTCAATCGTGCCGGTCGGGATGAAGAGCGTGTCCTGCGGATCATTATCCGGCTCGGAGACTGGCGCAGGGGCGTTATCGACGAATGTCGCCCGACCAAGCTGGGCTATCCTTCGCGCAAGCTCGGCTCTTGCGACCCTGTCATGTTCGTTGTTCATGGCCCCGGACCGGGTGGGATAAATTTTCACAAGACGGGTCAGATGCGAACTGG
Source organism: Sphingobium sp. L-44 (assembly GCF_056859495.1). Taxonomy (NCBI): domain Bacteria; kingdom Pseudomonadati; phylum Pseudomonadota; class Alphaproteobacteria; order Sphingomonadales; family Sphingobiaceae; genus Sphingobium; species Sphingobium sp. L-44. Next base: position 10,987 of record NZ_JBSXOQ010000094.1, read on the forward strand.
CCATTGAACCTCTCAGATCCTGGAGCAGCTGCCGTCAGGCAGATATTTCAAAAACCCTGCGTCGCAGGTTTATATCCACGTGCCTTACGCACCGAATGCGCGCCGTGGGCCTGGTGTCGCTCCACCGCCGGCAAAGGCCCTCTGCCTTGCGACAGACTGCGTCGACGGGTGGCGGGGACGCTGGATAGAGGCCCATCTTCTCTCGAGAACGCATCGCCTTCTCACTCCCGTGCAACATCGAGCGCCCCTTCGATCTCCCGATCCTGGGGCGACGTCATCGGGACCGTTCCTTCTCCAGACCCGACAGGGCTGGCTTCAACTCCTGTTCGAAGAAATCGATGAAGCCTGCCTGGTCGTCGCCAGGACAGGTCAACACAATATGGTCGAAGCCAGCATCAACATATTTCGAGATCAACTGGACGTGGGTCTGGACATCCGGGCCAGCCGAAACCTTCGAGGCCAGGTCCTCAGGCCGGACATATTGGCTTGCGGCTTCGAAGCCCTGGACGGAAGGAACCTCACTGTTGACCGACCAGTCGAAGGCAGAAAAGCGAAACCTGTCATGAGCTATGTCCAGCCCTTGCTCGGTGCTCGGCGCATAGGCAATGACCGCCTCGGCATATCGGGGGCTCGGGTTGCCGGCCTTCGCTTCATAACTCTTCACGAGATCGCCATCTGGTGCGGTCGTCATGATGCCATCGCCCTTTTCAGCGGCGAGTGTGACGGAGGATGGGCCACTCACGCCCAGGACGACCGGGATAGGCTCGGTCGGAAGATCATAAAGCTGGGCGTGGTCGACAACAAAATGCGTCCCATTCCAGCTGTGAACGCCGCCCTTCCAGAGAAGGCGAAAGATGTCGATCGCCTCACCCAGCATTTCGTGCCGCTCGGGCACCGACGGCCACCGGACGCCTGTGACATGTTCGTTCAGGCGTTCACCCGCGCCGACCGCCAGGGTGAAACGATTGTCACTCATGACCGCAATAGTGGCCGCCGCCTGCGCGACGATGACAGGATGATAGCGCAGGATCGGACAGGTAAGGCCGGTCGCGATGCCAATGCGATCTGTAGCGTGGGCGATGGCGCCAAGGACGCTCCAGGCAAATGGCGCATGGCCCTGTGACTCGAGCCAGGGGTGGAAATGGTCCGAAATGGAGACGAAATCGAACCCCGCTTTCTCTGCGCGGATCGCATTTTCCACGAGCACCTTCGGCCCGTGCTCCTCCGTCATCAGCTTATATCCGAACTTCGGCATGGGCTGTTCCTCGTAGCGCTCGAGATGTTGCAGCCGACCTTGTGCGGGCCGCGGTATCGGTCGGCGCCGCTATCCAACGTCTGCTTTTCGTCATTCTGGATCCTGCTCAGGCGGGGATCAGGTTGACCGCGGTTGGCTTGGCGGCGGGCAGGCCTCCGGCTTTCGCCTGGGCAGTCAATGCTTCTTTGCGTGCAAGCATCAGATCCCGAAGAGCCACTAGGTCGACATCGGTATCGCGACACTGCGCAAACATGCCTTCACCGCGCATTTCTTCCTCATGGACGTGGTGCTTGATCTCTTCGGAGAGAACCTTGACCTTGGCGTCGAAGAATCGGTCCTGCGTCGAGCCAGCCTCGATGTCATTGATCAGCACCTTGGCACCATCATGCTCGACATAGGCCTCTTCAAGCGTGTCAGCCTCGATCTTGCCTTCGAACGCGGGATAGAAAATCTCTTCCTCGATGAGCGTGTGGATTTTGAGCTCGGTGCAAATCTGGTGGGCGATATCGCCCTTCTTCGTTGCTGAAGCGGCTTTCTCATATTGCTCGAAAAGCGCTTCGACCGTGCGATGATCGGCCTTCAGAAGGGCGATGGCATCACTATATTCGGCCTTGGCCATGACAGGTCTCCTCAGTGATTTTATCCGCTAAGGAAGCCGCAAACAGACGATCGGTTCCGGCAGCTGCTTAAACTGATCCATCTCAATAATCTGCATCAGGGACGTACGCTTTGGCCTGCGGTTCATTGGGGAAAATCTCGATGAATGCGGGCCGATCGTCACGCAATTGCCTTGGTGCCGAAAGACAGATTTGCGCGCCGATCGGCGCGACGACGTTACAGAAGGCTGTAAAGGCCGGCGGCCGAGGATCCGATCATCATGGCTGCCAGAAGCACGGCTTCAATCTTGAGAACCAGGGTCGATCCATCACGGTTATTTTGGTCGTTGGGTTTCAAATATCTGCCTTAAAAAATACCCCACCAACGCCGGCCGGGTAGTGTCGTCCTGAATGTCAGAGGAACGAGAAGAACAAGGCTCCTTACGCATTTGTTCCGGATCTTATCGCATCAAGCCCACGAGGGTCGCGAACAACGCCCCGCACAGGATGCCTAGCGCCAGGACAGCATCTACCTCGAAAAACGATGTCGCGCGGGCGGTGGGGTCAGTTTCAGGCAGACGATCCCGGCAGCGGCGCTGATGATCATCTCGCAGGCAATACAATGGCCTCGATGGTCAGGATCATGTCGGGACCGCTGCGCATCAGATATCGATCTCGCGCCGCTCCATCTCGTCCTGGATTGCCGTTTCCTGGGTGGTCAACTCGTCCCAATCCTCGATTCTGTTCCAGACCGTGATCAGTTCCATGTCGGTCATTGCCGCGGCGGCAGCGGCGGCTTTGAGGTGATCATCCATGCTGACGACTCCTTTCAGCAAGCAACCTAGCACTGATCGAGTTGGCGGTCGCGTCCAAATGGAGCGGCGTGGGAACGGCACCGGCGCGACACGGCACCGTTCGCGCAAAGAAAAGACCCTGCCGTTTCTGGCAGGGTCAGTGAACGTTCGATCGTGAAGACAATCGTCGGGTCGCTCGATTGAGATAGCAGTTCGATGAACGGGCGAAATCACTCGAACGGGGTATCATAGCGGGCAGCTATCAAGATCTGCTTCTAATACCTCACATCCAGCAATCCTGTACGACTTCAAAATAACTGATTTTCGCTGCTGAACTGATGTTCGTCAAAGAACATCGCATCGACTGCGATGGCCCTCTACGATGATTCCGACGCCCGCGCGCCAAACCGCCACCAGTTGAAGGCGTGGCTCCTTGGCGATTCAGTCCTTCGCTGCCTACCATCCGCTGTTCGACCTTGCCGGTTTTGAACGTGCCGTCGACCCACCTGTTCAGCGAGGACAGCTATTTCGCCTCGCCTGATCTTTTCTGGGCCGAGCAGCAGAGCGAGGTCGATGCCCGCAAGGCTGCCTATCCGGGCGCTGGCTGGCAGGAGATGGTGATCGTGCCCACCTCCCAATATTTTCATGCAAAATGCAAAACGCAAAAAATTTCGATTGCGTTATCATTTCGTGGAAACAATGATCGATCAATCGGTTATTCCCTGGCAAGTCTCCATGGCTTGCGCGACCCGACTGGCCCTGCATCATCCGGTGCAGGGTTTTTCGACCCTCTCGGTTGACCTCGGCCTGCCTGCAGTGGGTGGCCGGCCGAGGTCGACTCGATGGCTTCAAGCCATTGCCGGGTGGATTCACATTTCGCTGGTAACAGCCAAACTCATCCAGCGGGGCGGCATGGACTGCGCCAATCTGCTGGATGCCCCGCCTGCCTTTTCAGAGTGAAAGCGACCCGCCTGAAGGCAGGCGGGGCAAGAGTTGATTTTTCCAGCCGGGGGCGGACCCTTGATCTGCTCCTAGCAAGGTTCACCCTTGCCACGGCGTGCGCCAGGCGCAGCCTCGCAGTCAATGCCAGCCCATTGCCACAAGCCTCTGCGGGATACGCCGGCGCGCCGCGATCAGCTGTTGACCTTGTCCTTGAGCGCCTTGGCTGGCTGGAACCCTACCTTGCGCGACGCCGGAATCGTCATTGGGTCGCCCGTCCGGGGAATCCTGCCCACCTGGGCCGCGCTCTGATTCACCTTGAACTTGCCGAAGCCTGCGATCGAGACCTCTTCGCCCCGGGCTGCCGCGTCGGAGATCGCGGCCAGTGCCGCGTCGATGATCTTCTTCACATCCGACTTGGTGGCCCTTGCTGGGTAGCGACGGCTTCGATCAGTTCATTTCCGGTCATGGCACCCTCATCTGCTTTGGAAGCACGCTGCTTGCCAAGCATGCCGGCGGCGGTCGAGTGAGGAATATGCTGATTGCGAAACAATCCTGCGCCTCGCTCCTTATTTGCCGGGCCGCACCAATCGCCGCCGATTCCTGCGAACCGCCTTGCGATAATGGGTGACTGATGCGGTCATCATCGCAGGCGGCGAGGTGCCAAGGCTTCCGGTCATGAACTTCCATTGCAGCAGCGCTGCTGCCTCCACTTTCTCCCTGACCATCAATTGCGGCTCAGCCATGGCCGCCGCATTGCCGGCCATGAGTCGGGGAAGCCGCATGCCGACGACGGAGCAAGCCTCGAGCCCGAGGCTCCAGCAATCGAATGTCAGGGACAGGGATGATGGGGTGCGCATGCCGCTATAAGGCCGCCCGGCCGCTTGGGTTCCCGACATCGGACAAGATCATGGTGAAGGGCAAAGCAGCCTCCCGCCCGCGCTTCTCCCTAGCCGCCAACAGATCTGAACTTTCTTACCGACGAGAATCCCGCTCCGGCACGCATTGGTTGCCAAATGCCGTCATTAGCCTGGATAGAGATCAACCTGATCAGCGTCTGGCAGGACGGCATCGATCAACAGGGATCGATGGCAGCCTGCAGGATCGCGCTCGAAGCAGAGCAGCGCGGTGGGGCGCTCCGCAGCCAGTTCGACCAGTTGCGCTGCCTGAACAATCGCCTCGGGCAGGTCGAGCTGACCCGCATAGAGTTCCGCCAGACGCGCATGCTGCCCCTTGCGCGCCGCTTCGCGACCTGCCGGCGGGGTGCCAAGCGCCTTGAAGCCGGCATATTCGATCCCCGCCTCGCGCAGTCCGGCTGCAAGGATATTCTTCGAAAATCCCGGGCGGCGCGACAGCGGAACGGCCCGCACATCGGCCAGGACTTCAACGCCCGCTCCTCTGAGCGCCTCGATCAGCTGTGCTTGGGTTACTCCCTCATAGCCGATGGTGAAAATCTTCATGAGCGGGACGCCTCGGTCATTGCCTCTATCAGCGTATCAATCGATCCCGGACAGGCGAGTTCCTGATGGGTGGCCGATCCAAAGCGGCCTCACCGCAGGCGAGCATGAAAGATCAGCATTCCTTAATGGAAATCGCCTGATCTTCTCCGACCCATACAAGGCGGCTCACATGCAAGCCTGTATCTGCTGATCATCGACCGGAGATTTCCAGCCTGCTACTGCCCGCCCGGCGCATGCCGGGCGGGCTTTTATCTGATCGCGCCATCATGAATGGCATGGTCGCCCTGCCCTTTCGCTTCTGTCCTCTTCGCTGGAGCGATGACCGGATCAATCTTCCGGCATTTTCAAGCACAGCTTTTTCATTGCCGCGCTCAGAGGAACGGCGGTCAGTCGTCGGGCGTTCGGGCAACACCCAAAGAGGAGGATGTCATGAGAAATCATCTGTGGATGAGTGTCGCACCGATAGCGGCCCTTGCGCTTGGCGCTTGCAGCCCGAAAGCCGAACAAAAGGCCGATAACGCTTTTAACGATACCGGTGCTGCCGTTTCGGGCGCTCTCAATTCCACCGGCAACGCAATCGACAATGCGAAGCAGGCTCTCAGGACGACGCCAACCGGCCAGGAATTCGCGGACGCGGTCGCCAAAAGCGATGCCTTCGAGATAGAAGCCGCCAAGCTGGCAGCGACAAATGCCCAGTCTCCCCAGGTGAAGGCATTTGCCGGGATGATGGTCGCCGCCCACACGGAATCGACCGCAAAGATCAAGGCCGCGGCCAAGGCGGCCAGTCCCGCGATTACGCCCGATGCGACACTGACCAAGGACCAGGCGGAAGATTTGGCGGAGCTGAAGACGCTCAAGGGCGCTGCGTTCGACAAGGAATATATCGATGGCCAGGTCGATGCCCATGAGGATGCCCTCGACCTGATGCGCAAATATGCCGCGGACGGGAACGTCGTCTCGCTCAAGCAGGCAGCGGGCGAGATAGCGCCGGTCGTCGAGAAGCATCTTTCAAGCGCCAGGGCGCTCGACAAGGACTGACGGAACGCCGCCTTCGCCCGCCGCGTTGATCCTGTCTACGAACAATGAGATGACATAGCGACATCGCCTTCATTGCGTAGGCTTCCGGGGGCCCCCGCCAGCATGTCTGTCGGGGGCCTTTTCATGGCCGGAGCGGCCTTGGCTCCTGCTTGCCGACCGACCGCGCTTGTCTGCCTTATCGCAGCGCTTGCCGGGCCCATTGCACAATTGCCGTTACCGGCATCGCACTGGATTGTCGGGCTATCTCCTTGCCCTTCGCGCGACTCCATCACGCGTGCGACATAGGCGATGGGCTCTGTAGGCACCCGCCAGGCTCAAATCTGGCGACGCTCCACGCCGTCCGGTGAAGACAATTGCGCACCGCATCGGGTACTGTGTTCGATCGGGATCAACTTGATGCGATACGCTTGCGCACGGTCTGGCTCGCCCGGAAGGCCAGGACCCGGCGGGACGTGATAGGCGCCTCGGCCCCGGTCTTGGGATTGCGGCCGACGCGCGCATTCTTATCACGCAGGAGGAAGGTACCGAAACCCGATATTTTGACATTCTCGCCGCGCTCCAGTGCGCTCGAAAGATGCTCCAATATCGCTTCGACCAATGCCGCCGCCTCTGCGCGGGACAAGCCGACATGATGATTAATGCTCTCTGCCAGATCAGCGCGGGTCAGTGTCCCAATGTCGGTCATCGCCATTCCCCCTCGTTGCCCCCCGTCCATCGGACAAAGTACCGCATCCAGATGTGTTTGAGATCGAGCAATTTAACAATCAACTCAGGCAAATAGATCCACTCATTTCGATATCGTTCCAGACTGGAACGCGCCACCGACGGAAAGGAACGGGGGTTAGGCACGGCCATCGCCGCTCGAGCCAGGCAGATTTTTTTCCAGGCCGCTTCCTCCGCATTTTCTTGAGAGGGTGATATGACCGGAAATGCGTTTGCCGAAACCGTCGCTGCCCAGCAGGGCGCGACCAAGGCCGAGGTGAAGAAGATCATCGACGCAGCGCTCTCCGCCATTGCCGATGCAACGGCGCGCGACGAGGAAGTCGGGATTGCGGGTTTCGGCGAGTTCAAGGTGAAGCAGAGCGCGGCCCGCGAACGCAGGCCGACCGCCTAGGTTAGATTGTCCCACCTGCGCTGGATCTCGGGCTCGTAGACGCGGGCAGTCCAGTCGTCGGGACCGGGATGAGCTAGCCCATGCAGATTTCCGCCAAATGGCCAGCCCCCCTTACGCGCCTCTCCGAGCCGAGTTCGCGGAAATCCACCCTGCGCTGGCCGCTGCCGCTATTGCCGAGCAGGTAGACACCGTTGGCCTCGACGCGGTTGAGGTCCGGTTCAACGCCGCGGGTCGATACGGCAACACCTTCGCCAGACTCCCTATGCATGCAGCACCGCGCGGCTTCCAGGTTGAAGGCCCCCCGTCGATCATAACCTGCGACGTTTCTTCGATCGAATTCGCAATCCGAGGCCAACTGCTTGCGCCTCCGCCCGCTTCTTGACCGCATAATCGGGGGGAACCCGTGGGTAAGCCGAAGACCCGCGTGCTCATCCATTCCGACCAGGGCTCGCAGTTCAGCAGCATGGACTAGACTGCATTCATCAGGGCTCACAATCTGGAACACTCCATGAGCCGCCGGGGAAACTGCCATGATAATGCTGTCGCCGAGAGCTTCTTCTCTTCGCTCAAGCGTGAGCGCATTAGGCGCCGGACCTACAAAACACGCGATGAAGCCCGGCAGGACGTGTTCGATTACATCGAGATGTTCTACAATCCGGTCCGCAAGCAGGTCAGGAACGGGATGCTGTCCCCCGCACAGTTCGAACGGCAGCAGATTTTGAAAGCAGAAGGCGTCTAGAAAACTCTTATGTTCGATTTCAAGAGCCTTCGACATGATGAGGTCCTTTCCGCCTTAGCCCATCCTATTCATTGAGCGCCTGCATTCCCGAGCGCGCACCTGCTTGCGGATTTTCCACGTAATCAGGTCGCGCGGGATCGTAGCGTCTTTTTCATCGCGTGGGATCGAGAGGTTTGCTGGGTTGAAGGGCG
>NZ_JBSXOQ010000095.1:0-11816 GCF_056859495.1 Sphingobium sp. L-44
CAGCTTTGCCAGAACGTCTGCAATCGGGATTAGTGGGAGATCATGCGAACGACGAAAAATGGTCGAAACCTGTCAATCTCCTGACATGGCAAAACCTGTCTGCGGTGTTGCACTTCGTTTGTGAACTCAGGGGATCCATTGTGCGCGACGGCGGATGGAGAGGAGGCGCGCAATGGATCCCGGATCAAGTCCGGGATGATGGAACGGCGAGGACAGCTTTTCTAAGCGGCGATCGACCAAATCGACAACAGTGAATGGCCGGAGCCTGCCGGGGGCGGGCATGTTCTTTGTCGTCCGATGGCATTATGAACAGGACAGGAAGGCGGAGAAGGGGCGGTGCTGAGCGCGTCAGCCTGGCCCTGCTGCTGGCGCGGATGCTGGGCATGGATATGGCCCTGTGACTTTGGTACTGTGATTGTGGCCCGCATCGTGCGTGGCGCGTGCGGATCATCGTTGCGCTGACGGGCGGGGCAGTGGCGCGACCTCATCTATTTGCCCCTCCGCCGCCTTTGGCGGTCTTCCTCCCCAAGCAAGCTTGGGAAGGATTATCGGGCATTCTATTTCCCACCCAAATCCGTCTTCTCCTTTTCCTCTGTAGGCAGTCGCGTGTGGGAGGTGCAAGACCTCAGCCTTTGTCGGGATAGCGGAAGGGCAAAGCGGGCTATGCTGGGGCCCTCGCTCCCTTCATTCAGAGCTTTTCCTGTCAGCCTCTTCGTCGCTTGGGTCGATCAGGCGGAAAGTGTGCGTGGCAGGAAGCTGGCCATGCGGGTGTGGAGCAGGGCGATCAGGTTCGCATCCATGAAGGCGTAGTCGTCGGGGATGTCGAGGCAGACGATCCTTGTGCCGCCGAGTACGGCGCGGAAGCGCTGCTGGATCTTGCTGCGGTGGGTCTTTTCCATCACGAAGATGGTGTCGGCCCAGCGCAGCATCTCATCGTCCAGCGGCGTTTCCGCGTCATGGTTGGTGCCCGCCGACAGGGTTTCGATGCCGGGATGGTCAGCGAAAATCTGTTCGGCGGTCGGGCTGCGCAGCTTGTTCTGGCTGCAGACGAAGAGATAATGGCGGTCTCGCGCCCTCACTTGCCATAGCCGGTCATGGAGAAGGGGCGGGCCTTTACGCCGGTCGCCCATGTCTTGTTCGGGCTGGCCTGCATGGTGAAGCGCAGTTCGCCGCCAGCGCGGATTTCCGCGTCGGTGATATAGCCGCGATCGAGCGACTTGCCGTTCAGCGTCACCTGGCCGACATACCGGTTGGCGTCGGTCAGGCCGTCGGCAATCACGGTGAAGCGGTGGCCGCTGGGCAAGGTCATCTCCGCGCGGTCGACGAAGGGGCGGCCGATCACATATTCGTTGCTGCCCGGCGCCACGGAATAGAAGCCCAGGGCGGTGAAGACCAGCCAGGCGGACATCTGGCCCAGATCGTCATTGCCGGCCAGGCCAGCGGGCGTGGGCTTATACTGGCTGTCGACGATCTGCTTCAGGCGCTCCTGCGTGCGCCAGGGCTGGCCCGCATAGCTGTAGAGATAGGCGACATGGTGGCTGGGTTCGTTGCCATGGATATATTGGCCGATCAGGCCGGATATATCCTCGGCATGGCTATAGTCGATCTTGCTATTGTCATAGTCGAACATGGCGTCGAGCTTGGCGATGGTTTTCGCGTCGCCGCCCAGCAGGCGGAACAGGCCGCCCTGATCATGCGGCATGAACCAGCTATATTGCCAGGCATTCCCCTCCGTATAGTCGCTGCCATAGTTGATCGCGGTCGGATCGAAGGGGGTGCGGAAGCTGCCGTCCGCCTTGCGCGCACGCAGGAAGCCGGTCTTGGCGTCGAAGCTGTTGCGCCAGTATTGGGCGCGCTTCTCGAAGCGCTCTGCCGTGGCGGTATCGCCCAACTGACGGGCGAGGCGGGCAATGGTCCAGTCGTCATAGGCATATTCGACCGTCTTGGACGCGGCTTCCGGCTCGCGGTCGATGGGGACATAGCCAAGCTTCATATAGTCGCCGAGGCCGCCATAGGGGGCATAGTCGGCGCTGGCGACCATGGCCTTGAGCGCGCCGGCGCAGTCGATGCCCCTGATCCCTTTCAGGCAGGCGTCGGCGATGACCGGGACCGCATGATAGCCGATCATCGTCCAGGTTTCCTTGCCGCCAAACTGCCAGACGGGAAGGATACCGAACGGGCTGGTCTTTTGCCCCGCGACCAGCGAGTTCACGAAATCGGCATTCTTCGCTTCGGGCTGGATCAGCGTCAGCAGCGGATGTTCGGCGCGGAACGTGTCCCACAGCGAGAAGGTGGAATGCATGGTGAAGCCTCGGCCATCCAGCATCCCGGCATGGACCTGATCATCCGGCCCGCGCCAGCGGCCATCGGCGTCGCTCCAGACGCTGGGCGCCATCAGGCTGTGATAGAGGGCGGTATAGACATTGGTGCGCATCGCCTTGGGCGCGTCGATCTTCACCGCGCCCAGCGCATCGTTCCAGGCGGTGCGGGTCTTGGCGCGGATCGCGTCGAAATCGCCTGGTTCGCTGGCAAGGTTGGCGATGGCGCCATCCTCGTCCACGCCCGACAGCGCGACCTTCGCCTCCAGCGGCTTCGTCAGCGTGCCGAAGTCGAGCTGCGCCACCAGCGCGCGGCCGGAGAGGGAATCCAGCGTTTCGGGGCCGCGACCGGGGCCCTTGAAGCCCTTGTAGAGGATATCCTTCTCGGTGCTGACGAACTGGTGGCCGGTCAGCGGCGCGGAAAAGCGGATCGCGAAGAAGATGCGCCGCGGCGTAGCCCAGCCGCGCACCTCGCGCGATCCGGTAATCGTGCCGTCGGGGCGGATGCGGATGGAGGACCAGAGGATCTTGCCGGGATAATCATAGATGATCGAGCGCAGGTCGAGCACCAGATGCGCCGCCTTGCCGGTGGGGAAGGCATAGCGGTGGACGCCGACACGGGTACCGGCGGTCATTTCCGCGCGGATGCCCGGATCGGTCAGGGTGACGGCATAATAGCCGGCCGAGGCGACCTCATCGGCCTTGTGCGAGCGGAAGCCGGGCGTCTTGTCGTCGCCGGCCTCCAGCGGAACCGTATCGCCGCTGACCGGCATCACCAGGAAATCGCCCAGGTCGCTATGGCCCGCGCCGGAGAAATGGGTGTGGGAGAAGCCGAGGATCACCGGGTCTTCGTGGCGATAGCCGGCGGCCCAATTATAGGTCTGGCGGGCCGGGCCGACATGGGTGTCGGGCGAGAGCTGGACCATGCCAAAGGGGGCGACGGCGCCGGGGAAGGTATGGCCTTCACCCGAGGTGCCGATGAAGGGATCGACCGCATCGACCGGTGCGGAAGGCGCTTCGCTGGTCTGGGCGGAAAGGGCGGTGCCGGCGAGCAAAGTGGCCAGCAGGACGGGGCGAGCGATGCGGGTCAGGATCATGGCGCTGGGTTAAATCATGGCCGGGCGGCCGGGCCAAGCCGATAGCGGCAATTTTCTGTCCCCAAGAAAGGCTGGGCTGGCGTCGACGGGTTTGGCTGGCTAGCTATCGCAGGTAATGAAAAGAGCGTTGATCGTCCGACATGTGCCGCGCGAGGGTGCGGCAGGCTATCTCCAGCCGATCGAGGCGGCCGGCTATCAGATCGAGCGGATCGATGTGGCCAGCCCCGATTTCGCCGATATCGACCTGACCGAACCGGACCTGCTCATCATGATGGGCGGGCCGATGGGCGTCTATGAACAGGATATGCATCCCTGGATCCCGGTGCAGATCGGCAAGCTTTCCGCGCGGCTGGCGGCGGACCGACCGACGCTGGGCGTGTGCCTAGGCAGTCAGATGATCGCGGCGGCGCTGGGCGCACGGGTCTATCCGGGCGGGCATATGGAACTGGGCTTTGCCCCGGTCAGCGTCAACGCGGCGGGGGCGGCCTCGCCGCTGCGCCATATCGATGGCGTGCCGGTGCTGCATTGGCATAGCGACACGTTCGAGTTGCCCGATCAGGTTGAACTCCTGGGATCGACCGATCGCTATGCGCATCAGGCGTTCCGGCGCGGAGCCAATCTGCTGGCGCTGCAATTCCACGCCGAAATGGGCGAAGATCCGCGCTTCGAGGACTGGCTGACCCATTTCTGGGCCGATCTGGACGTCGCCGGAAAATGCGGCATCGCGCTTCGGAAGGACCATGACGATCATGGGCCGGGCGCGGTGGCAGCGGGCCGGGCGATGATCGGCGAATGGCTGGCGGGGATCAGGGCTTAAGGCGCTGGCGATTGTTTGCTGCAAGCGTTTGACTGCCTGATTAGCACTACTTTGGCAGAAATCGGATTTTTGGGATTCCTATTGCGCTGATTGCGTGATTCATGGCCCCACAGCTTTGACAGAGGCTACGATGGGCGTGGCTTTTCAAGCGGATGTTGCGCGTTGGCTTACCCCTTATCAGGAAGTCTTGGGTAACAAGACGCGGCGTCGAATGTGCCTAGCCTATATCGCCGGTCTGATCGGGCCCGGTGATCGCAAGAGCTCCCAGCACATGGTAGCTCGCTCGGACGCGATCCCTTATGACCGGCTTCATCATTTCATCGGGCTGGTCTGTAGGGCAGTGCCCGTTGGAAGCGACTTTGTGGAGCCAGGCGGATGAATTGGTCGGTGGCGATGGAGCCTGGGTAATCATTGACGACACCGCTTTGCCCAACAAGGGCAAGGCCTCGGTTGGCGTTGCGCCGCAATAGGCCATGCCGCTCGGCAAGAATGCCAACTGTCAGACGCTGGCTTCGAGCGAAGTTCCATTCATGCTGAGTTTGCGGCTGCTCCTGCCGGAAAGCTGGACGAGAGATGCCGCGCGCATGGACAAGTCGGACGTACCTGCTGCATTGCACAAATATCGCACCGAGCCCGAGATCGTGATCGAGGAGATCGACCGCATCGTTGCTGCCGGCGTGCGCTTCGGATGTGTGTTGGCCGACGCCGGTTATGAGCTATCGGCTCCGTTCCGGCAGGCGCTGAGTACACTTGCCCCTTGCTGAGCTGCCGGCATTCCCAGACACCAGAAGGTATATCCGGCCGAAGTGCCGCTGATCTTCCCGGTCGCAGGCCGCGGTCGCCCTCGGAGGCGGCTTGTGCCGGACGTCAAATTCATAGCTGCGCACGCGATGCTCGAACGCGCGAAGTGGAGGCAGGTCAGTTGGCGCAAGGAAACCCAAGGGCGGCTGACCGCTCCGCAGGGGCCCTGCACATGCCGGGTGAGTCGGTCCGCTTCTACAACCCACCTTGCCAGCAGTACGCTGCACCAATGCCCGCCGTTCACCGCAAGAGCACTGCCCTTACTGAGGATGCAGCCTGATCAGACACCCCAACAGACTTCTGCAAAAGTAGTGCTGGTTGTTAGCGAACCAAACGAATATGCCAACCCCAACAAGTCACACCAACTCCCAAGCCGTCAAGAACGCTAACGGCAGCATTCCAGCGGCGAGTTAGGAAAATGGCGCTTCCAAACGCTACAAAGAATATCGCTAATACGATTGTTACGGTTGCCATCGCACAAGATGTTGCAGCGCCGTACCATGCCCGCAATCAGAAATCGCGCTCGACAAATTCAGCAGCAAAAATGGTCACTTTTCAGGTCATCCTCGTCTTACCCGAGGGCGAAAGGCCATGGATGGGTGAGGCAATATTTGGTTTCAATGTGAGACCTTTATTCCTGGGGCGGTGGGCGCTACATCGAAGCGTCATGGGCCGGGCTTAGGCTGGCGCCGTTGCAATATAAGGATTTCTCATGCTGATCGACCGTCTGAACTGGCGTTATGCCACCAAGAAGATGAACCCGGACAAGGTGGTGCCCGAGGACAAGGTGGAGCGCATCCTGGAGGCGGTGCGGCTGGCGCCGACGTCGAGCGGGTTGCAGCAGTTCGAGGTGATCGTCGTCACCAACAAGGATATCCGCGCCAAGATCCGGGCGATCGCCTGGGACCAGGCGCAGGTGACCGATGCGTCGCATCTGGTCGTCTTTGCCGCCTGGGACAATTATACCGCCGACCGGATCAACGGCATGTTCGACCTGGTCAATGACGAGCGCGGTTTCCGCAACGAGGGTTGGGAAGCCTATCGCCAGATGCTGCTCAACACCTATCCGCAGCGCGACGCGCAGACCAATTTCGAGCATGCCGCGCGCCAGGCCTATGTCGGCCTTGGCATCGCGCTGACCGCCGCCGCCTTTGAAGAGGTGGACGCGACGCCGATGGAGGGCTTCGATCCGGCGGCGCTGGACGAGATACTGGACCTGCGGGCGCGCGGGTTGCGATCGGTGGTGATGATGCCGCTGGGCTATCGCGCGGACGAGGGCGACTGGCTGGTCAATTTGAAGAAGGTGCGCCGCCCGGCCGCCGACTTCATCTCGCGCATCGATTGATGGCGCCCGGATAGGGATTAACCGCAATAGGCGGCGGTCCGTGACGGCCCTTATATGGGGCAGCGAACAAGAAGGACGGGGCCGGAGGCGCGTGGCGCAGCCGGCCCGGAACAGGAAACCCGCCTGCTTCGTTTCGCACCGATCAGGAGTGACGGACATGAAGATGGTCAGGATGATCGCGGCGGTGGCCGCTGTTACGATGGTCGCAACCCCGGTGCTGGCGGCGAGCCTGAACAGCAAGGATCGGGCGCGGGTGGCGCGGGCCGATCCGCGCGACCGCGACGATGTGCGCTATTGCCTGCTCCAGGGCAAGAAGGGCCGCGACAAGGGCACCGCGATCGGCGCGGGCGTGGGCGCGGGCGCGAGCATCATCGCCGGCGGCGGCGTGGGCGAGACGGTGCTGGCCGGCGCCGGTGGCGCGGCGGCGGGGCGGCTGATCGGCAAGGGATCAGGCACCAATTCCCGCTGCGACGAGGTGCTGCGGCGGAACAGATGATCCGGGCGTGAGGCCGGACGAAAGGGGCGCGGATTTCCGCGCCCTTTTTCGTGGATATGGTCAGAGACCGGCGGCCAGTGCGCGCAGGGCGGCGTGGGGCGAGGCGGCGAGATGGTCGCGCATCATGGTGCGGAAGGCGGGGGTGGCGCTGGTCGCGGCGGTCTGCATCCAGTGGGCGGCGGCGGCGATGTCGCCGGCGTCGGCCAGCAGCCGGCCATGGTTGAACTGACCGCGAAAATCGCCGCCCTCCGCCGCGATGCGATAGCATTGCGCGGCGCGGGGCAGGTCGCGGGGGAGGAGGCGGCCTTCCTCATGAAAGGCGCCGAGGAAATTGATCGACTTGGCATGGCCGAGGGCAGCGGCCTTCTGGAACCAGCCGAGCGCCGCCTGCTCATCCTGGGCCACGCCCGCGCCGAGGCCGAGCGCGCTGCCCCAGTTGTACATGCCCCAGTCGAGGCCATCTTCGGCTGCGCGGCGATAGCAGGCGGCGGCCGCGACCGGATCGACCGGCGTGCCCCAGCCCTTTTCATGGCAGCGGCCGACCATGTTGATCGCCATCACATGGCCCGACGCGGCGGCGAGGCCGAACTGGCGAAAGGCTTCGGCCGGGTCGGCGGCGACGCCCTGACCGTCGAGCAGGAGCTGGCCATAATAGGCCTGGGCGTCGGGCAGGCCGGCGTCGGCACCGGCGCGGATCAAGGCGGCGGCGGCCTGCGGCGAGGCGGCGAGCTGCGCGCGCATCTGGTCGGCGGTCTGGGACAGGAGGGGCGAGGGGGCGGTCATAGGGACATGTCTCTGGCTTGGATATTGCGACTGATTAGCAGGGCGGCGCGGCGCTGGAAACAGGGCGGCAATATTTTGGGCGGGCGAGTCCGAAGGGCGTGCCCCTCTCCAAGTTTCGGTAGGCGGCTGGGCGCCGCCAACCTCCACTATCCTCTCCCCAAAGGGGCGAGGATTTTTTGCATAGGGGGATGCTCCGAAGCGGAGGGGGCGCCGGCCCTCTATCGATCCGTGAACCGAACCCAGGACGTTACCTCGGTTTCCCTTGGTCGGCCCTGGTCGTCGAGCGCCGGCAGATAGCGCTGGCCCATCGCCACGAGGCCGGCGGTGTCGTCATATCGGCGCGTGCCGGATGATTGGGTGATGCGGCAGGATCGGGGATGGCCGGTGGCGTCGAGCCGGACGGTATAATCGCTTTGCAGCGCGGTTGCTGCCTTGTCCGGGTCGCTTGCGATCGGCGCCTTGCCGTCGAGGGCGATCGGCGTGGCGCCGCCCATGTCGCCCTGGAAAGTCGATGGTGCCGGCTCCCAGAACAGGCGGACGACCGGGATCGTCCCATCCTGACCATTTCTGTCCTTCACCGCTGCCATCCAGCCCATCTTCATCATGGCGAGCCGGCAGCTTGCCACGGCGATGGCGGTGCCGCCGGTGATGGCCGAGGGGGTGCAATCCAGCTGGTCGCTGTTGGGGCGGCGCGTGATGCGAACGGTGGCGGCACCGGTCGATGCGGGCGGCAGGGCGACGAGCGCATAATCCTGGGTCGTGGGCAGGACGAGGGGTGTGACGACCGGCCCGCTGGCTTGGGCGAGTATGAGCAGGATTGGTGCGAGGGGCATGGGCGCAGATTTGATCGCCGCCCGGCTTTTGTAAAGGCGGGTCGGTCCGCAAGGGCGTGCCCCTCTCCAAGTTTCGGTAGGCGGCTGGGGCCGCCAACCTTCCCTATCCTCTCCCCGAAGGGGCGAGGATTTTTTGCATAGGGGGATGTTCGGATGAAATGGTTCGGGATGAAGGCGGCGGCTGGGGATGCCGGGCGGCCGGTGCTGGCGCGGGCCTGGGGATCGGGCGCGGTCGCGCTGGGGGAATGGCCGGCCAGCTATGAGGCGCAGCTGCGCGCCGGGGTGATCGGCAATCCGGTGGCGCAGCGGGCGATGCGGCTGGTGTCCGAAGGGGCCGGGGCGTGCGTGCTGAAGGTCGGCGGGGTGGATGGTGCGGCGGCGGCGCGGGTCGGCGCGCTGGTAGCGCGGGCGTCGGCGGGGCAGGGGCTGATCGAGACGCTGGCGAGCCATGTGCTGCTGCACGGCAATGGCTATGTGCAGGTGATTGCGGGCGCGGACGGGATGCCGGCCGAGCTGTTCGCGCTGCGGCCCGAGCGGGTGAGCGTGGAGGCGGATGCGCGCGGCTGGCCGGCGGCCTATCTCTATCGCGTGGGCGAGAGCGTGACCCGGCTGTCGCCCGAGGATGGCGCCGGGCGGACCAGCCTGCTCCATATCCGCGCGCTCCATCCGCTCGACGATCATTATGGCCTGGGCTGTGTCGGCGCGGCGGCGGGGGCGGTGGCGATCCACAATGCCGCGACGGTGTGGAACAAGGCGCTGCTCGACAATGCGGCGCGCCCTTCGGGGGCGATGGTCTATGCGCCGGGCGACGGATCGGTGCTGAGCCCGGAACAGTTTGAGCGGGTGCGGCGCGAGATGGAGGCCGCGTTCAGCGGCGCGGCCAATGCCGGGCGGCCGATGCTGCTGGAGGGCGGGCTCGACTGGCGGGCGATGAGCCTGTCGCCGGCCGAGATGGACTTTGTGGGATTGAAGGCCGCGGCGGCGCGGGAGATCGCACTGGCCTTTGGCGTGCCGCCGATGCTGATGGGCCTGCCGGGCGACAATAGCTACGCCAATTATCGTGAGGCGAACAAGGCGCTGTGGCGGCAGACGATCTTGCCGCTGGTCGGGAAGATCGGCGCGGGGCTGGCGCAGGGATTGCAGGGCTGGTGGCCGGGGCTGAGCCTGGTGCCGGATCTGGACGCGGTACCGGCGCTGTCGGACGAGCGCGCGGCGCTGTGGGAGCGGGTGGCGGGGGCGGACTTCCTCTCTGCGGAAGAGAAGAAGGCGATGCTGGGCATTTGAGGTTCGCGCGGAGACGCGGAGGCGCGGAGATTTTTGTGCTGCGCCTGCGGTGGCCTTTTCTCTTCTCCGCGTCTTCGCGTGAACCTTGTTTGTCTTTCTTCTAGCGCTGGCAACTGCCCTGTGCGGTCCAGCGGCCGCCGCTGTCGAGGCAGCGATCCTGGGCGAGCCAGTCGCTTTGCCAGAGGCAGAGGGCGGCGGCGATCAGGACCAGCAGTGCGCCGAGCAGCGCGCGCCTCATATCGGCTGGGCGAGGCTGTCGAGACGGCAGAAGCCGTTGTCCATGTTCCAGCTGCCGCCCTGCAACAGGCAGTCGCCGGCCCGGAACAGGCCGAAATGCCAGGCGATGAGGCCGAGCGCGAGGATGACGAGGGCGATCAGCAATTTGCGAGGGGTGCGCTTCATGTGCGCCCAGATAGGGGCGCGCGGCGCCCAAGGGAAGGTGGGGCCATGAAAGAGGAGATGCTGGCGCGGCTGGTGGCGCAGGCCGAGGGCGCCGGGCTGCCGGCTGCTGGGCGGTGCGGATCGTCACCGCCAGCCTGTTGCGGTCGCGGATCGCCCGGACGGGCGCGCGGGGCGAAGGCGGCTGGCTGGCGGTGGCGGATTACCGCATTCGCGTGGTGCGCGAGGCTATCGGCGCCTGATCAGGTGCCGGGCTTATTATATTCCTCATATTCGCCGATGATCTTGTCGACATATTCGGACACCTGATCGTCGGCATCGGCCTGCGCATCCTTGTCCGACATGCCGTCGGCCTTGTCCTGCGCGAGGATCGCGGCGCGGAAAGCCGCTTCCTTGTCGGCGCAGGTCGTCTTCAACTGACCCTGAAATTCGCCGAGCGGCACCTTCTTGTCGAGCGAGGGCTGGACCTGGGCCGAGAGGCAGCCGGCAAAAGCCTTGCGGGCGGCGCCGATGGCGTCGGCCGACGGCGCGGCCGCGAGCATCATCAGAAGGGGAGCAACCACGAGCATCAGACCTCTCCTTTAATCCGCGTTTTAGAACGCTTTGTCTGACGGGAGAATGCGCCATGGGCGTCGAAAAAGGAAGTGCGTTTCTGTTGAAGGTGGGAAATGGCAACGTCCCGGCAACATATGAGGCGGTGGCTGGCATGCGCACCACCCAGCTGTCGGTGAATGGCGAGGCGGTCAACATCACCAGCAAGGATTCGGGCGGATGGCGCGAACTGCTGTCGGGCGCGGGGGTGCGATCGGTCAGCGTGTCGGCGGCCGGCATCTTCACCGGATCGGCGGCCGAAATCCGGGTGCGCAACCATGCGCTGGCCGGCACGATCGAAGATTATGAGCTGAGTTTCGAGAGTAGCGAGCGGATGCGCGGCTGCTTCCTGGTGACGCGGCTCGACTATGCCGGCGACTATAATGGCGAGCGCAACTATGCGCTGAGCCTGGAAAGCAGCGGCGCGGTGGTGAGCGAATGAGCGGCGGGGCTCGAAAGGCCGCCGGGCGATGGCGCCGTCTGGGGAGATGACGGATCGCCCTGTCGGCACTGGACGAGATTGCCGCGAGTTCGCTGCGATTGATCGTGGCGGCTGGGGCGAGCGGTGCCTGGGCCGGGCGGGAGGAGCATGTTGCCGGCTGGACAGACGGGGGGGCGCTTCGTCGTGCCGAAGGCCGGATTGCGGCTGGCGGTGGCGGATCGCGGCCATGCCATGGTGCATGACGGTACGGCATGGTGGGATGATGCGGTGCGCAGCGAGGGATTTTATGTCGCCGGCCAGCAAA
The DNA here is from genome assembly GCF_056859495.1 of Sphingobium sp. L-44. Lineage (NCBI taxonomy): Bacteria > Pseudomonadati > Pseudomonadota > Alphaproteobacteria > Sphingomonadales > Sphingobiaceae > Sphingobium > Sphingobium sp. L-44. The sequence continues at coordinate 11,511 of NZ_JBSXOQ010000095.1, forward strand.
TTGTTGGCGCACGCCAGCCCGCGATCGCCGGGCCGGCCGGTGGAACGATCGTCGATAGCGAGAGTCGTGGCGCAATTGCCGCGATATTGGCGGTTTTGCAGGAGCATGGACTGATCTCCATGTAATTCTGGAGTATCGGCGATCTTTTCATGGAGAGGGGTAGGTATTAGGTTTCGTGGACAAAGGTTGACAGCAGGATCGGGCGTTGATTCAAGGCTGCCTTTTGGAGGTGGCGTTGGGCGAGCGTATTGGGCTGACGGAGGACGAGTGGGGGATCATCGGCACATTACTGCCATCTGAGCGTGG